>SVKJ01000007.1:0-74126 GCA_015068525.1 Oscillospiraceae bacterium
CTGATAAACCATTTATATAAAATGTCTTTTCTCCTAAAATGAGTCATTTCATGTGCCAAAACATTGTCAAGTTGTTCTGGAGTCATTTCAGTTTCAGGTAACAATAATGTTGGCTTAAAAAGTCCTATCATAAGTGGTGACGATATTCTATCACTTGTTCTTGCAACGATTTTCTTATTTGTAAATCGCATAAGTTCAGGACAAGAAATTATATCCGAATATTTGCGTAATTTGATTAAGAAAATCATATATCCAATAAGTTTACTAAAAAAGAGTGCAATCATAATAACAAACCACACAAATGAAACAATATTTAGTTTGTCATATGCAAAAATTTTCAAGTTTTCTATACGGTTGTATGTATTGCCTTCCTTGTCAGAATTTAATTCTAAATCTTGCTTGGTAACTTGTATAGGCTCATATGCATCACCTGATTCTTTTTTATCAGAAATTTGTGAATTGATTTCCAATGCTGGAACAGGATGCGAATTGTTGGGAAGTGAAATTCTGATAGGAAGAAGCATTACAACCAAAACAACAAGCCACATATAATAGTGCCAACTGCTTGTAAACCATCTTTTTGTAATTGGCTTAATCAAGGTAAGAACAAGCGTAAGTGCCGTTCCGATAAAAGAGGTAACAAGTATGGCTTTGAATATGTCTTGTAACATTGTTTATACCTCCTTATCTTCAAATATCGCCTTCAGCTCCTTAATATCGTCATCAGATAATTTTTGCTCTTTAAAAAATGAAACAGCAAAATCGAATGCAGAACCGTTATACAAACTGGAAATAAGATTTTTAGTCTGCGATTTACGATATTCCCTTTGAGAGACAAGAGGAGTATAGTAATATAATTTGCCTTGTTTTTCAAAAGTTAATGCTCCTTTTTCTACAAGTCTTGTCAAGAATGTCCCTATTGTTGTTTTTTTCCATCCCTTTGTTTCAAATGCTTCACAAATGTCAAGAGAAGTGACAGGCCTTTTTTCATTCCATATTACCTTCATTACCTCAAGTTCTGCATCAGAGATGTTTATATTTCTTTGCGCCATAGAAATACCTCCATTTTTTCATCCTACAACTGTAGTTTATATTTATATACTACAGTTGTAGTTTGAATTTGTCAATACTTTTTTGAAAATTTGTTTAAAAAATATGTAGAAAGCCCTCCGACATACTGCCGAAGGGCTTCATATTATCCTATTTTGTATCCTTTTGAAACGAGTTTTAAAATTTCTTCCATTCCGATTTCACGGTTCTCAAAGAATACTTGCTTTGCATTTGGGGATTCTTTTATGGTTATGGTCCTTTAGTTTCGTCAATCCAAGTAGATCATGAATTTAACATTTATTGTTCCATTACTTATTATTGCCAAAAGACATTAAATCCCAATGCTTCCGAAACAAATCTCAATGGAAGATATGTTCTATTGTTAATAATTATTGCTGTGGTATCCATTTCAATCATTTTACCGTCAGCAACTATTTTATTATCACCAATTTTTGTTGTTATAACAGTACCGTCAACATCTATTATTGTAACGCCCTGTGTTTGATCATTCCATATAACTTGACAGTTCAACATTTCAGCCAAAGCTCTTACTGGAACTTGTGTTCTGTCTTGCTCGTCAATAAACGGTTGAGCATCAGAATATGTTACAGGGTTATCATCAATTAGAATAGTTATTGTTTCTCCCTGTGTCAAAACAGTTACCCTTTGGGGAGCGATATAATCTTCTGGAAGTGACTCCGGTGGTGTTATAGTTTTGACAGCTTCGGGTGTCTCGTCTGTTACTGTTAAAACAACATTATTTTTTTCTAAATCATAAGAAACCTTATAAGAGAATAATGTTTCTATATCATCAATATACACATAAAAATCATCATTTTCAGCTATGATATTCTTTGTTATGTTTGCGCTATCACCATTTATCTTTACTTTATTAGAGTTAGCTGACAATTCAATCTGTCTGTTTCCATTCGATATGGTGATTGTTTTTCCCGCCTCTTCAGATATGATTTTATAGTCGATAAAAACTATAAAAGTTCTTAAAGGAACCTTAATTTTTTCATTTGTCTCACGAATAGGCTCACAACCAATAAAGACATCATAACCTTCACTTGTGTCCATTATAATTGTGTTTTCACGGTTTGAACTGTTTTTCACCATATCTTTACTGTCAACAAATTCAATGGTAGTTGCCACTGCTGTGAGAGACATCATAACAGTTATAACCATTAAAACTGCCATTGCTGCTATTCCTTTTTTTCTTAATTTTTTACTTGCTATTAACGTAAGTCTTTTTTTCATAGCTTTTTCACCTCCGAAAAATGTTGTTGTTAAATAAGATTTTTTTTGATTTTCTGTTTTCAAAAATGCAATCAGCATTTCACCATAAAAAACTCTTTTTCCGTATGAATTTTCTTTGAGTACAGCTTCATCACAGGAGGTTTCCCCGTCAATTTCAATGGCGTGTGCCATAAGGTAAACAAATGGGTTAAACCAATGCAGAGATACAAATATTAAAGTTAAAAACTGATACCATATATCTTTGCGTTTATAGTGAATCAACTCGTGACGCAATATAAAATGCAACTCATCATTAGTATAATTATTGTTCGGTAATATTAACATTACCCTAAACAAACCTGTTAGAAGCGGTGTATCTGCAATAGAAGAAATCCTTACAGGTATATTTTTGGATATTTTCAGACGCTTTTGTTCTTCCTCAAGAATTTTTTTAATGTGGGTATCAGAGAGTGGTAATGAAAATCGTTTTACAGCTTTTTTAAAAAAACGGTATCGCTTTATATGTATAACAAAATACAAGATTGCTCCTAACGCCCATACAAGTGCAATAAGAAATGCAACATTAAGTGGTTTTGTATGCTCGACAGCGTTTTCTTCAACACGCTTACTATTATTGTGTACTGATGAGAATTTATTATTTCCATTTCCAGAAATTTCTTCCTCAAATTCATAGATAGGCGCTTTTTGTGAAATCTGATTAAACATTTCTTGTACTTCTTTTTGAATGTGCAAAGTAGAACCAGGCAATTCTACACTATAATTAAGCCCAAAGCTATTAAACGGAATGAGAAAGATTATAATTACTGCGAGCCACGAGTAATAACGAAAACCTGCACTATATCTTTCTTCAATCAATTTTGTTAGCAACAAGAGTAAAATTACAATAATTGACACTTTTAATGATGAAATCACTACTTGTAAAAAAATTTGCATTATAAATTCTATCATTGTTGCTTTTCCTTAAACATTTCTTCAAGTTTAGAAATATCTTCATCACTCATTTTATTTCTGTCAAATAAAGCTCGCATTAAACTTGTTACTGAATTACCGTGTAACTTTTCCAAAAACATCTTGCTTTCATAGCTGATATAGTCACTCTCTGATATAAGCGGTGTATAAATATATCCTTTACCACGATTTTCCTTTGAAATAAATTCTTTTACGATAAGACGGTTAAGTAGCGTCTGAATTGTTTGCTGTGTCCAATCGTTTACGCCTTCATCATCAATAATTTGCTTCACCTCGCTTGTAGATATAGGAGTTTGATTGTGCCAAATTACCTTCATAATTTCAAGTTCCGCGTCCGGAAGTCTCTTATCGGTTTTTTTCAAGATAATTACCTCACTTTCTACGACAACTGTCGTATGTTGGTTATATTATATACGACAACTGTCGTATTGTCAATACTTTTTTAAGAATTTGTTTAAAAAAATATGTAGAAAGCCCTTCGACACATACTGCCGAAGGGCTTCATATTAACCTATTTTATATCCTTTTGAAACGAGTTTTAAAATTTCTTCCATTCCGATTTCACGGTTTTCAAAGAATACTTGCTTTGTGTTTGGTCTTTCTTTGATTGTTATTATCTTTTTAGTTTCGTCAATCCAGGCAGACCATACTTTATTTTGCTGTTCATCATTCATCAATCATTACCACCTGTGGAGGATATGACATTTTCTGTTCCTCGCTCCATTGCCATTGCGGAACAAATTCTCCTGTTGTACCTCTTACAATATATTTACCATCGTTTGACCTGAATTCAAATTTATTGTCAGGTAGGAGTGTAATAATTGCGTCAAAGGAATCTATACGAATCTGATTATTTTCCAAAAAGAAATGTCCTGCAAATGTGTTTTCAGCTATTACTTTAATTTGACTGTTTTCATTACGAGTAATATTATAACTATTAAACCATTTTTTACTTTCTTCTGTGTAATCATCAAAACCAAAACTCAATAGTGCGTATTCATCCTGAATATTATACTGAAAATAGTTGTCCTTATCCGTTCGTTTGATGGTTTTCCCTCCTAATTTCGCTTCAGTTGGAAATATACCAATTGTTGTTGTATCCGATTTTTTTGCTATTTCTCTATTTCTTACACTCAAAGCACTATATTCATCATGACTATCAGTTCCTAATCCAAAAAAGAAAATTCTGATTTTCGTTTCACCGATTTTTACAATTGTTTCTCCAAAATCAGCAATTCCATCACCAGCCGGCATAGGTAACGTAGTTATATATCCGACTTCGTTTTCATATACAGTTTCGCCGTCAATCTTTACAGTAAACAGACCTTCTATGTCGCTACCTTTACTATAAATACGGGTTACTTTATTGAGTACAATCTCAGCATTTCCGGTATCTTCTTTGTTGTTAATATCCATAAAATTCAACTTTGCATTAAATTCTGTTCTATAGCCTGTTTTGGAAATAGAAATGTCAGCATCTTTACAAATATAACATTTATTTATTATAAGTGCATTTTCATCAACTGTCTTTTCTCTCGGCAAACTTTCTATTTCTGCATCATCAATATAGAATCTGCTATTCAAACTGTCAAAGCCATATTTCATATTGGCAACAAACACACTTGTAAGGTTGCTGAAATCCGATTTTATTTCTACACCTATTTCTTCATAGTTTTTTAGCAATTTAATATATTCATACGGAACATAGGTTATGTCATTTTCCATATAAGGCGGATTTGACAGCGTATATTTATTTCCATCAATGATTACCTCTTTACTTCCAATACTGCAACTTGTTGACCATACAAATTTACCCGGAACAGTTGTTTCATTTTGTTCTGTTAATTCACTGCTATAATTAGGTTCTAATGCAGTTATTATTTTATGTGTCTTAGACCAGAAATCAACCGTAACTGTGCCGTTTTCATATTTTATTTTATCATTTTCAACATCCGAATTATTCAAAAATTCTCTCCATGGCAAATAATATACTCCATCTTTTTCGGTTGGAACAAAACCATTATAATTTCCTTTTCCAAAGTTAGCAACATAAACATAATCATCTTTAAGCAGTGAAGATACGATAGGAGCAACCTCATTTGCAAGAACCACGCTACCACAGGTTACTGCCAATATAAGCAAAGTACAAAATGCTGTTTTAAATATACTAAATCTTTTATTTTTCATAATCATTTCAAACCTCCTTTTAAGTTGTTTTTTATTTTTTGCCATATTACTTGAAAGCGCAGGAGAAGACTGACATACCATTGAAAGTATCATTGTGCTGTACTGCTTTTTGTCCTCAACATTCATTTCTTTTGTTACTTGTTCATCGCAAGCATATTCACACGCTTCGCCGATTAAATTCACCATAAAGTATGCAATCGGATTAAACCAACAAATTGAATTGACAATTACTGCAAAGAGCTTAAACCAACTGTCGTGATGCTTGTAATGTACCATTTCGTGCTTGATTGCAAGGTTATAATCTTCCTCATTCATTTCAATTTCGGGAATTGCAAGGGTTGGTTTAAAAAAGCCAAAAATTATAGGCGATGTTATTAAGGGACTTTTGATAACATCAACACCATTTATTTTTTCGTGGGTATCAAAATCACAAATTTTCTTCTTAAATCGAAAGTAAGATATAAAATATCTTAACATTGAAACAATAAAACCTAAAATCCAGACTGCAAACAGTATTTCCTGTATGGTTACAGGATTAGACCTTCTTACTATATTTGATGGTTTGGGCAATGTATTATATTGTGGTTTATCGTAAATTTGTTGCTTTTGATTTTTTGGTTGTGCATTATTTGTATTGTTGATAGGTGTTGTGGTATTAAATTCTGTTATATTTACCTCTCTTTGTATCTGAATTTCAGGAAACGTTATCTCCCCGATATTCATAGGTAATACAAAAATAAGCATTGCAAGTAAACTTATGTAATATAACGCCTTACCGCCAAGTAAGGATAAAATCTTGTTTTTAAATATCAAAACCATTATACAAACCAAAGAACCTGCAAGAGTTGATATTATAACTGATTCTAACATTATTCATCACCCTTTTTATCAATAAACCTTTTTAATTCTTCAATGTCTTCTTTTGTAAAATCTTCGTCACGGAACAGAGCCGAAATAAGACTCTTTGCACTCCCCCTGTGAATAAACTTTACAAATTCCTTTGTCTGCATAGCCTGATATTCCTGTTCGGAAATAATCGCCTCATATTCGTGAACATGCGAACGACCTATCTTTTCTGACTTTAAACATCCCTTGTCAATAAGTCTGCCCGCCAAAGTAGATATTGTAGTAAGTTTCTTATCGGGCATCTTTTCCGCAAGTTCACTTGTCGTAACCTTACCGTTTTTATCCCAGATTATTCTCATAATCTCCATTTCAGTTTCTGATATTTTCATAATAATTCCCCCTTCGTTTCTACAAGTTGTTTTTATTATACATTGTGTAGAAGCGAATGTCAATAGTTTTTTTGAAATTTATAAAACAAGACTTTCGGATAAACTTATTGTGTTAATGCACAATAAAAACCGTAACACCAATCTAAAACTGATATTACGTTTATCAAAATAATTAACTTTTCCTATTTACTTATTTGTTTGTTCCTAAAAAATACTTTTTATCTATTCCCAAACTTTCTAAATATTCATTGCACAATTTAATATCTCCGTAATTATAATCCTGAAGCAATTCTGAATATGCCCTATGAATCTTATTAAATGGAGATAATTTATATCCTGCATTTTCAATAATATAATATGAATCGATAATTTCGAGCGACATAGATATACAATATGTAACAATTGTTGATAATTTAGGGCGCGATTTATACCTGCATTTTAAACATTTCATAAATAATTCCTTCTTTCTAAAATTAAAAAAAGCGTATCAACCGAAGTCAATACGCTGAAAAACGCAAACTCCGATTGTCGCCAAACAATTTCACGTAGAATGTGGATATATCCTCTTGCACTCTCGCTAATGGAATTTGCGTTTTTGCCAATTCAAATAACGAGAGCCATCACAAAAAAGGGTATTAAAATACCCATTTCAAAAAAGAGAATATATAATTCTACATATTAAAATTGTTTGGCACTCTCATTATATCATTATTATGCCCAAAATACAATTATTTTTCCAAAATTCTCTTTTTCGTAAAAAAGCATATTAAAAACTCCCTGCAGTTTGATATCTGCAAGGAGTTTAACAGTTAAATTATTTGTTATCCAAAGGCTTCATTGTAGGAAACAGAAGTACATCTCTTATGGCTTGTGAGTCGGTAAGAAGCATACACATTCTGTCGATACCGAAGCCGATACCGCCTGTTGGTGGCATACCGATTTCTAAAGCGTTCATAAAGTCTTCGTCTGTGGTATTTGCTTCTTCGTCGCCCATTGCAAGAAGTGCTTCCTGTGCTTTAAATCTTTCTCTCTGGTCAATCGGGTCGTTAAGTTCTGAGTATGCGTTAGCCATTTCCCATCCGTTCATAAAGAACTCAAATCTTTCAACATATTCAGGATTTTCCGGTTTCTTCTTGGTAAGAGGAGAAATTTCTATCGGGTGATCCATAACAAATGTTGGCTGAATTAAATGCTCTTCAACATAAGTTTCAAAGAACAGATTTAATATATCGCCTTTTTTATGATGTGCTTCAAATTCAACATGATGCACTTTAGCAACTTCTTTTGCTTCGTCATCGGATTTAATTTCGTTAAAGTCAACACCTGAATATTTTTTAACAGCGTCAACCATTGTTATTCTTTCAAACGGTTTTCCTAAATCCATTTCAATACCGTTATAAACTATTTTGGTTGTTCCCAAAACTTCAGTCGCTACATGACGATAAAGATTTTCAGTTAAGTCCATCATACCGTGATAATCGGTGTATGCCTGATAAAGTTCCATCAAAGTAAATTCAGGGTTATGACGGGTATCCAGTCCTTCGTTTCTGAAAACTCGTCCTATTTCATATACCTTTTCCATACCGCCTACGATAAGACGTTTTAAGTACAACTCTAATGAAATACGAAGTTTAAAATCTTCGCCAAGTGCATTAAAATGAGTTTCAAAAGGACGGGCAGCCGCACCACCTGCGTTTGATACAAGCATTGGTGTTTCTACTTCTAAAAAGCCCTGCGCGTCTAAGTATTTTCTAATAGATGAGATTATTTTTGAACGTTTAATAAATGTATCCTTAACATCAGCGTTCATAATTAAATCAATATATCTCTTACGGTATCTTAAATCGGTATTAGTCATTCCGTGGAATTTTTCAGGAAGAGGTAAAAGTGATTTTGATAAAAGTGTTATATTATCAACTCTTATTGAGATTTCCCCTGTCTGCGTAGTGAAAACTTCGCCTGTTGCACCTATGATATCGCCGATATCAAGTTTCTTAAATCTTTCATACTCTTCTTCGCCTAAAATATCCTTTTTAACAAAAATCTGAACCTGGCCATCCATATCCTGCAGATGACAAAAACCAACTTTACCCATACCTCTTTTAGACATAATTCTGCCTGCAACGCAAACAGGCTGACCGTCAAGAGGAGATATTTTTGCAGTTATGGTTTTTGATTCGCCGCGAACCAAAACTTCTCTTTCTTCAGTTGTATAACCTTCTGAAACGTCTTTTGAAGAATAAGTTCTTGCATATTTTGTAATCTCGAAAGGATCTTTTCCTTCACTTGCAAGATTGTTAAGTTTCTCAATTCTTATTCTTTTAAGTTCATTAATATCTTCTTCTATAATATTATTTTTCATTTGTTCACTCAAGAGAATTCCCCCTACTTTGTAACCTCTAAAATTTTAAATTCCATTATTCCCTGTGGTGCGTTAACTTCAACTTCGTCCCCTTCTTTTTTGCCAAGAAGCGAAGCTCCTAAAGGAGATTCATTTGAAATCTTATACTGAGCAGGATTTGCTTCGGTAGAGCCTACTACTTTATAAATAATTTCTTCATCAAACTCTTTATCGTAAAGTTTGACTTTACAACCTATTGTAACAACACCGTCGCCTGAATTATCATCTTCAATAATTCTGGCATTTTTAATTGTGTTTTCAAGTTTAATTATCTTTTCTTCAACTTCTGCCTGCTCGTTTTTAGCCGCATCATATTCTGCATTTTCGGATAAGTCGCCAAATGAAAGTGCTTCTTTAATTTTTTCAGCAATCTCATTTCTTTTTTCAGTTTTTAAATATTCCAACTGGTCTTTTAAGTCTTTAAGACCGTCGGCAGTAAGTAAAATTTCTTTAGACATTACCTAATCCTCCAATATACTAATCTATCAGTTTATTATATTATTTTTGCCCTGTTATGTCAAGTGTTTTTTGTTATAATCTATTAAGTGTTTTTTGTTATAAACTTATCAATCTTAAAAGGCTCGGAAAGTATTTTTAAAAAAACGGCATCGCTTATGTTATAAATATTTTTTTCTTCCTTAAATTTAACCTTAATATCTTTGACTCCTCTTTTATCGGTTGCCTCAAAAATATCTATAAGATGTCCTTTGAATTTATAAAGATTTACCTTTTTGTTTTTAAGGTATATTAAAATGTCGCAGTCTATATTTTTATAGTCTTCCCTTACTATAACAGGAACTCCTGTTTCTTTGTAGAATGAATCGAGCAAACACCCTAATTCTTCTGTGTTGTCGGAATATACTGTCAAAGTTTTTAATTTATTCTTTAACTTTTCCATTTTTCTTATTACAGCACTTAAATTATTATCTGCCAAAATGCCCAAAGAGAGTTTGCCATCTTTTATACCAAGCGAATTTGCAAGTTTAATAACAACTTTATCCATATTAAAAAAAAGCACGTCTTCTTTTTTTATAATATTTACTTTGCCTTCAAAATACTTTTTAAAACTATGGGATATATTATTATCAAAAGCAACACTCATTATCCTGTCTTTATTTAATTTTTTATAAATTCTTTTTGCTGTTAATTTATGCTCATCAAAAATTTTATAAACTATGTATTTTTCTTTTATCTCTTTTTTAAAAGAAAACGGGATTGCTCTTTTATCCTCTTTTATTATTATCAAATTCATATAATCACCTGTTAAATATTATGCTATTAAAATATATTTACAATATCTTTAATTTATGTTACAATTTTTATGGTGATATAATGAAAAAAATACTTGTGTCTATTCTTATACTGTTATTTTTTTCTCTTAGTGTATATGCCGAAGGGGTTACACTGCCTATTTTACTATATCATAACATAACCGATTTTGATCAGGGGTTTGATTATGATGTACATATATCAAGAGAAAAATTTACTGAGCAACTTGAATTTTTAAAGGAAAATAATTTTAATACAATAACTTTCAAAGATTATTATGAGTACAGGACAAACGGAACACCGCTTCCCGAAAACCCGATTATAATTACCTTTGATGACGGATATTATTCCAACTATAAAATTGCATATCCCATTTTAAAAAATATGGGAATGAAAGGAACAATATTTACAGTAACATTCTCTTCCTACATTCCGAAAACTTTTGTTTTTAATCATTTTACATGGGCAGAAGCAAGAGAGATGGCAGAAAGCCAAGTTATAGATATTGAAAGCCACTCAGCAAACCATCTTGTTCACACAAACTTAAGTTATGACCAATGTGTTTTCGAGTCAAGAAAATCATATTTTGATATTTATAAAAATATTGGAATAAAACCTTTTTGTTACGCTTATCCCACAGGTGCATTTACAGAATTATCCAAAAAAGCATCAGAAGATGCAGGATATAAAATTCAATGCACAGTTATGGGAAAACTCAACAATGACCTTACACCTCTTAACGAATTAAGGCGTCTTAATATAAGAGGCGATATTGAACTTGACGAGTTTATAGATTTGATTTATAATTCTTCATACTAAAAAAGACGGCGTCTGAAATTAAACGCCGTCATTTTTAGTATTTACAATCGGTTCCTGCATAAAGTTATATATTTCGTTATACTGTTCTAATTCTTCCTCCGTGCCCATACCCGAAGCCACAAGCCCTGTACAGTCGCACAAAGCAGAAACTTTAAAATCGTGTTCCTGAGGGAACGTATCTTTGTTTTTCTTTTCCTTTTCCACAAAATATCACCTCTTAAATCTATTTGTATCCTTGTATGGTTTCTATGATATTATATGCAGAAAAATTATTTTTCTATCATTGTACCTATTCCTGATTTTGTAAATATTTCAAGAAGCAGGCAATGAGGCACTCTGCCGTCAATTATATGTACTGAATTAACTCCCTTATCAAGTGCTTCAAGGCACCCTAAAACTTTAGGAATCATACCTCCTGTTATAACATCTTTATCAATTAAGTCCAAAATTTCCTGTTTATTTGTATAATATAAAAGTTCACCGTCTGCACCTGTTTTAATTCCTTCAACATCGGTAAGCATAATAAGTTTTTCTGCGTTTAAACTTGCTGCCAATGCTCCTGCAACGGTATCTGCATTTATATTATAACTTTCTCCGTTTTCCCCTACGCCTATCGGTGCAACAACAGGGATAAACTCGTCTTTTATAATATACTCCAAAACTTTATTATTTATTTCAATAATATCTCCTACATAACCAATATCGGTTTTTTTACCGTCAACTTCGGTATAAAGTTTTTTGCATTTTATTAAATTTCCGTCTATACCGCAAATACCAAGTGCGTTTCCGCCTTTTTGATTAAGCAGTGATACGATTTCTTTATTGGTTTTACCAACAAGTACCATTTGCGCAACTTTAACAGTTTCTTCGTCTGTAACTCTTAAACCGTTTATAAATTCACTTTCAATATTAAAAGTTTTTAACGCTTCTGAAATGTCAGGTCCGCCTCCGTGAACTAAGATAGGATTAAGCCCGATATATTTTAAAAGTGTCAAATCCTCCATAACCGAATTTTTAAGTTCATCATTTATCATAGCGTTACCGCCATATTTTACAACAATTGTTTTACCTGCAAATCTTTGTATATACGGCAGGGCTTCAATAAGTATCCCCGCTTTTTTTATAAGTAATTCCATATCATTCATATTTTTTCTCCTAGCCGTCGGAAAGTTATCCGAACTCGTTTTTAAATTGTGAATTTTTGATAAATAACCGTTAAAAGCCTTGGAAATATCCGACGGCTATAAGTAAAATCCAGGGTTTGCAAGTCCCTCATTCTCGTTAAAACCAAACATTATATTCATATTCTGAACAGCCTGACCTGCAGCGCCTTTAACTATATTGTCAATAGCGCTTGTTACAATTACTCTTTTTAATCTTTTATCAACTTTAAAACCGATATCAACAAAATTTGAACCTGCCACGTGATTTGTTTCAGGCAGTTTGCCCGGTTCATATATTCTTATAAACTGTTCTCCCTTGTAGAATTCTTTATAAAATTCATAAATTTCTTCATCGCCTACATCTTTTGTAAGATTAGCGTAAATTGTTGCAAGTATTCCTCTCTTTAACGGAACAAGGTGAGGTGTAAAAGAAACCATTATATCCTTTGATGCAAACTTCGATAATTCCTGTTCTATTTCCGAAGTATGCCTGTGAGTTGCAATTTTGTATGCTTTCATATTTTCGGTACATTCGCAGAAACTATAGTCAAGATTTGTTGACCTTCCTGCTCCTGTTACCCCTGACTTAGCATCTATTATAATTGAATCTTCATCAATAATGTTATTTTTAAGAAGTGGTGCTGCTCCTAAAATTGAGCAGGTTGTATAACAACCGGGATTTCCGATCAATGATGCATTTTTTATCTTCTCTCTGTGAAGTTCGCAAAGCCCGTAAACAGACTCTTCTAAAACTTCGGGAGATGAATGAGGTTCGCCATACCACTTTTCATAAACCTTTATATCATCATATCTGAAATCTCCGCTTAAATCGATAACTTTAACTTGCGATTTAAAAAGTTCGGGAATAACTTCTTTTGATGCTCCGTGAGGCAGTGCCGTAAACACAACGTCCGACTCTTTTACTACCTTTTTAATATCAAGGTCGGTAAGTTCTATATCAAGTACTCCTGAAAAATTAGGATAAATTTCGCTTAATTTTTTACCCGCAAAACTTTTGGAAACAAGATTTGTAATCTCAACTTCCTTATGAGAGCATAAAAGCCTTACAAGTTCAACTCCGGCATAACCTGTCGCTCCGAGAACAGATACTTTAATCATTATTTATCATTCCCCTTTTTATAATTTAAAACCATTTGAATATTATACACTCTTTTTAATAAAAATGCAATATTTTAATTAAAATTCTTCTTGATTTATTCTCAGACTGTGATATAATAGTAAAGTAAACTAATTAAAAATGAAAGGTTGTTACAAATGATACTTGATAACATTAAAAATAAAGAACTTTATTACAAATTGGGCGAAGGTTTTAAAATCGGTCTTGATTTTATCGACAAAGCAAGAAAAGAAGGCATTGAAGTCGGAAAATATGAACTTGATGGTAAAAACGTATATGCAAACGTTCAGGAATACAATTCAAAAGAAGAAGCAAAATTTGAAAACCACGATAATTACATAGACATTCAGTATATCCTAAAAGGTAACGAAATGATGTACTGGGAAGATTTGGCTAAATGTACTGAAATGATTCCTTACAATCCTGACAAAGATGTTACATTCTATAACGATACTGAAACCGCTGTTGCTTTGGAAGTTAATGAAGATGAATTTGCAGTATTCTTCCCGAATGATGTTCACAAACCGGGAATGAAAATAAAAGAAAGCCTTCCTGTTAAAAAGATTTTAATTAAAATTCATATTTAATATGTATTATCAGCAAGAAATCACATAGGTTTCTTGCTATAACGGGGTGTAGCGCAGGTGGTAGCGCACTAGACTGGGGGTCTAGTGGCCGCAGGTTCAAGTCCTGTCACTCCGACCAGAAAAAAGACTATTCTTCCGAATAGTCTTTTTTCATCTAAATCCGTCTTGCAACGGAATAAATCCACTATCGTGGATGAAACCCGCTTCGCAGATGAAATCGCCTTTGGCGGATAGAAGACGGATTTAATTTCATCAAAGTTGTAAAACTTTGATTTCATCCAAACAAGTTTGGATTTCATCGTGAACAAAGTGAACGATTTAATTAAAATATAAATATCATAGTAGTACAGTTTAAATCTTTCAAAAAAGCACCCATTCGGGTGCTTTTTATCATATACCTTCTTCTATTTTTTTAACATACTCTTCCACATCGTATCTTATATTTATAAAAATATCAACAATTTGGGGGTCAAAGTGTTTTCCTGATTCTTCTTTTAATACATTGTATGCTTCATCGACAGACATTTTCTCTTTATATACACGTTTTGATACAAGAGCATCAAAAACATCTGCCACAGCCATAATCCTTGCGCAAAGGGGAATATCCTCTTTGGAAATTCCCGTCGGATAGCCGCTTCCATCCCATTTTTCATGGTGGTATAGTACGATATCTTCTGCATATTTTAACAATGTACTGTTCTCAGGACCAGAAAAAACTTTTTTCATTATATTTTTGCCTTCAGTGGTATGAGTTTTCATAATTTCATATTCTTCTTTGGTAAATTTCCCTGCTTTATTTAATATTTCATCAGGGATTTTTATTTTTCCAACATCGTGAAAAATTGAAGCGAATTTAATATTTTCCACATAATCGTCACTTACGATATGAGGATATAATCTGTTATTTTTAATATACTCAAGCATCATTCTTACATATTCGCTTACGTGAAAACTGTGACTTACTGTACTTGAGTCGCATTCTTCAATTATCTTTGTCATAGGTTTTAGTGCATCAAAGTTTAATATGAAATTTTGATAAAAATTCTTTTTTAACTGTTCACTTATCATATACAATTACCTCTTTTTAGTTGCCAGAAGAGTCAACTAAACTTTTCTATTATTATTGTATTAAAAATAATTTATAATGCACTCTGATAAAAAACTTTTGCGCTAATTTGCAATAAAAAAACTGCACATCAAATAAACCCTTAGTGCAGTAAGACTTGAACACAATATGCCTTAAACCATATTGGGTTCGAGTATTACTACACTAACATATTTAAAGTGCAGCAGGACGAACATAGCCTAAGCCTTAGTCTCTTTGCTTTGCGTCACCGTCTTTCGGCGGTTTTGCCTAATTATTTAGTTGTACTTATCTTTATATTTTTTCAAAAACCCAAAGTGTATCGTCAGGGTCTGTGTCATTTTTTCTGGGGAAACCATATACACTAAGCGTAACTGTTTCGCTGTTATTCTTCTTATATGTTATTCTCGGAATATTTCCATCGATAAGTTCGCGTTTTATGGCATCATAATTTAAGAAACTGAACATTGCCCTTGCAAAATCCGGATTGACAATATCCTCAACATATTTTACAAACAACTTTTTAAATGAATCTTCCGTTTCATTATATCCAAGATACGCCGGCATAAGAATTCTTTGTGCCTTATCAGTATTTAAAGAAACTTTATAAATTCCGTTATATCTTTGCTTCATAACATTAAGCAGAGTATCTATTTCGCCTATTCCTGTTTTAATTATCTTATATTCAGTTTCTTTTACCGTGGCAACACTCTTATTTTCTTTACTCTGGTAATAACGTGCCTTTGCCTCATACATTCTTATTTCAGCATCATTTACTACTTCTTCGGTATTGAAATTCTGAGTTCTGTATGACATTCCCATAGCAACATGGTATCCCATAGGCTGAAGCCTTTTTGCCATGATATCTATCATTTCTTTGACGGTTTCCTGATCAGTATCCTTCATAAAAACAAGGAATTCGTCTCCGCCCATTCTATATATATAATTACCATAAAATACTTCTTTTAGAGTATTTGCTATATAAATTAGCATTTCATCGCCGGCAGCATGACCGTATCTGTTGTTACACAAATGTAGTTCATTGACATCAATATAAACACATGAAAAATTCTCTGGTTTTTCCTCATCAAATATCTTAATATCCTTTTTATATGTAACACGATTTAAAAGACCTGTTAAAGAATCAGTTGTTGCCGCTTTTTCTGTTTTGTGAAGATGTTTCTTATTAAAAACAGCAATAGAAAAACAAACTGCTATTTCAACAAGTATGGTTTTTGCTTCCTCAACTTTTACAGGATTAATAGATGAAAGCACACTTATTCTGTTATTTTTATCAGCAACCGCAACAAAAACAACATTATCTATCATACGTTCTTTTAAGAACGAATTAAATTTCGGATTATTCTTTTCAAGCGTACTGCCTGCATTTATTGTAACAATATTAACCGATTTTCCGCTTGCTGCTCTAAGAGATGCCGCGTACCCTAAAATTTCAGATATGAAATACTTTCTGTCCTCTCCTGTTAAACGGTTTTCTGTGTACAAAGGAGAAACATAATTATAATCCTCTTCATCTGTATCAAAAAAAGCAGTAGAACGTGATTTCGAATAATCAGTAATTCTTTCAAGTGCTTCTCTTATATTATTATCCTGCTGATTAACTTCAAGAAGAAGTTTTCTTATCTGAGATGCTTCTGTTATTGCATTTTTCTTTCTTCTTTCATTTCTCATAAGAAATACAAAGTATGCAATAAGTATAGCGGAAATTAAAGCAAATGATATAATTAATACACCTGCTATTTCGTTTGACTGTTTAAAAACCTGACTTTCGCTTCTTACAAGCATTATTTTCCAGTCGTTTATTCCAAGCGGAGAAAAATGAATATACATATCTTCGTTTAATACTTTAGACTCGAAAACAGAATATCCTTTTTCTTCCTCAATAAGTTGCTTATAAGAATATCCTTTTTTATACTTCCTGTCACTTAAGGAAGAAATATTCCCCAGTTTATCATTGAAAGTATCAATAATTAAATGCCCTTTTTCACTTTCATATACATAAAGCTGAGCATCAAGTTCATTAACTGTCTGCACGTATTTTAAGGATAAATCTGAAAGATCTATAGAGCCGTATAATATACCGACAGTTTCCCCATTCACCACAATAGGTTCTGCAATTCTTATAATATCTATACTTGAATTTGTAACATCGGAAACTCTGCCTGTTATGTATCTGCCTTTTTTTGCTTCGTCAAAAAAAGACAACTGCCCGTTAAAATTAAGAATACCTTTTTTGGTTGTAAAAGAATTATCAGGTTTTAAAATGCCTACATTTTTTACTAAACCTGTCGGCGTATAAGAGTCAAAAATCAGTCCGAAATTACGATTTTCACTATAGAGTTTAGATGCATGATTTGCTAAAAGAAATAAAGTTTCCCTGTCCGAATCTATTCGCCTTTTTATATCATCTTTAATCTGCTTTGTCTGAACATGAAGGTCGTCATAACATTCCTCTTCCTCCTTATGATAAACAAGGGCTACCATAGATAAAAAGACAGCACAAAGCAGTATTATTGAAACGAATGTGTAAAAAATATTATTATAACTTTTCTTTACAAATTCTTTAATTGTCATATAAACTCTCTCCCGTTAAAATAAATGAATAATTAATAATTAATGATTGATAATTTTATTTTAAAATGAGTGTACATTTTAGATGCCAGTCATTTTAGCTAAATTTTGAACTAAAGTTCAAAGCTAAATTATTCCACTTTGCTCCATAGCTAAATAACTCCTTCGGAGTAGCTAAATTAAATTCGCTTAATAGCTGACCGCAGGTCAATTTAGCTACGAAGTAATTTAGCGTGCGTCAGCACATTCAGCTCGCTGCCAAGCGAATTTAGCTGAATAGATTTAACTTTGTTAAATCTATTCTACCATATCCTTTATATAAAATCAATATCTTGATTTTTAAAAAAATCATTGACTTTATCACTTTAGTGTGATACAATATCCTTAAATTAAATGCGATGACCAGAAAATAGTAGGTTGGAAAGAACATGGAGAGAGTTGCCGGATGGTGCGAGGCAAACGGGGCGTCCTTCCCGAATTCCTTCTGTTAGCAGTGCACTGAACAAGATTAATCTTAAGTAGGAGGCAACGGGTGTTCCCGTTACAGAACTAAGGTATTTTAAGTACCTGACAAGGTCGCTACCGTGAGATAGCGATAAACTGAGGTGGTACCACGGAAATGATATTTTCGTCCTCTGTATCCTTAAACAGGATTGCAGAGGATTTTTTTATTCCTGTAAGACCTGTTAAAAAGTTATATTATCAGGAAAGGATGAGTAAAAATGAGCAACAACTACTATCAGAAAGAAATCGAAACCATGCCTTATGAAGAAATGAAGAAACTTCAGTCGGAAAAACTGAAAAAACAAGTTAAACACGTTTATGAGAATGTGGAATACTACCGTAATCTTATGGACGAAAAAGGCGTCAAACCCGAAGATATAAACGGTATTGAAGATTTACACAAACTGCCGTTTCTTACAAAAGCAGATTTAAGAGATGCTTACCCTTACGGACTTTTGGCAAAGCCTTTAGAAGATTGTGTACGTATCCATTCGACATCAGGAACAACGGGAAGGCGTGTTGTTGCTTTCTACACACAAAACGATGTTGATTTGTGGGAAGATTGCTGTGCCCGTGCTATTGTTGCAACAGGAGGCAGTAAAAAAGACGTTTGTCAGGTAGCCTATGGTTATGGATTATTTACAGGCGGTTTCGGACTTCACGGAGGTGCTTCCAAAGTTGGATGTCTTACACTTCCTATGTCATCAGGAAATACCGAACGTCAGATTCAGTTTATGACAGACCTTAGTGCAACAATTCTTTGCTGTACACCTTCTTATGCGGCATATATTGGCGAAACTTTGAAAGAACAGGGATATAAACCTGAAGATATTCCCCTAAGAGCCGGAATTTTTGGTGCAGAACCATGGACCGAAGAAATGAGAAAAAGCATTGAAGGAACACTTGGTATTAAGGCTTATGATATATATGGTCTTACTGAATCAACAGGACCGGGAGTTGCATTTGAATGTTCGGAACAAACCGGTATGCATATAAACGAAGACCATTTTATTGCAGAAATCATTGACCCTGATACAGGCGAAGTGCTTCCTGAAGGTGAAAAAGGTGAATTAGTATTCACTTCACTTGATAAAGAAGCGTTTCCGCTTCTTAGATACAGAACAAGAGATATTTGCGTTCTTTCAAGAAAAAAATGCTCTTGCGGAAGAACACTTGTTAAAATGGCAAAACCAATGGGAAGAACCGACGATATGCTTATAATAAGGGGTGTTAATGTATTCCCAAGCCAGATTGAAACTGTTCTTTTAAACGAAGGCTATCAGCCTAACTACCAGATTGTTGTTGACAGAAAGAATAATACAGATACATTTGAAGTTAATGTAGAATTGTCACCTGAACAATTCACCGACAAAGTAAGCGAAGTACTTGCAATGGAAAAATCTCTTGCAAACGCTATGAAAACAATGCTTGGCATAAATCCTTCCGTTCATCTTGTAGCACCTAAAACAATTGCGAGAAGCGAAGGAAAAGCAGTTCGTGTAATTGATAAACGTAAGTTAATTTAATTGTCTTATAAATTCAGGAAAGGAGAATTTTAAAATGGCTATTAAACAATTAACAGTATTTGTTCCTAACAGAAAAGGTACAATTGTTGCAGTAACAGATATACTTGCTAAAAACGATATTAATTTAAGAGCACTCTCTATTGCAGAAACAGAGGATTTTGGTATTCTTCGTCTTATTGTAAATGATGAAAACAAAGCAGAAAAAGTGCTTGGAGAACAGGGGTATCTTATTAAAGTAGTTGATGTTGTAGGTGTTAAAATCGGTGATGCACCCGGTAAACTTACAGCAGCACTTGATGTTCTTGATAAAAATGATATTAACGTTGAATATCTTTATGCATTTATGGCTCGTACCGAAAAGCATGCTTATGTTGTTTTAAGAGTTGAAAACAATAAAACAGCCGAAGAAGCACTGTCAAGTGCAGGATTTAAACTTATTACAGAAGCAGATATAAACAAACTGTAGGAGGAATGTTAAAAAACTCAGAACTGATTGTAGGGGAGGGAACCGAACCCGACCGCACCCTGTGGGTGATGAAGGAAGGGTGCAGGGCTGTGCTGTAACACAATGAAAACGAGGGTGATTTATTCGCGTGAAGTTTGAATTGATGTTACGAACGGACTTACGTGCCCTCCAGTAAATGCAAAATGCAAAAGGCAAAGTGCAAAATGAAGGTAAAGATTTTTTGAAAAATCTTTGGAATTTATACTTTTTGCTAAATTCGTCCATTCTGAAGTTTTTTCCGTATTCCCCCCAATCAAGAAAACGGGGATGACTCTTTACACTTTGAAAGTGTAAAGAGTCATCCCCGTTTATTGTGAATTAACACAACAAGGTTCTCCGAAAATCTTAAGCCTTTGGCTTTTAGATTTTCGTGAGGTTCTTATTATTATATAATAGCAAAGCAAAGTTCTCAGTTTAAAATTTTTTCCATCCATATATGCGGGCAGTCTTCTTCGTACTCAATTTCTCCGTACTCTGAAAAACCAAGTTTTTTATAAAAATCTTTTGCGTGAAGTTGAGAATGTAAAATAATCTTTTCTCCGTTTTTTTCTTTAGCATAATCTATAGCACTCTCAACTAAAATTGTTCCTATTTTAAAATTACGATAATTTTTTAAAACTGCCAGTCTTCCTAAAATATAATCTTTGGGATTATCTAAGGTAAATAATCTCAAAGTACCGACAGGAACGCCTTTATAGAAATACACAAAGTGTGTTGCACTATTATCAATCTCATCATATTCTTCTAAAAATCCCTGCTCTTTTATAAATACTTCTTCCCTTATGTTTCTTGCCTCGTCAGGAATAACTTTATATACTTTTATTTTACAATCACTCATTCTTTGCGAAAAAACGCATCCGCAAAAATTTTGCCTGTATAAATCATACTGCTCGGATAATTCACAGGAGCGTTTATATCCGTTTTCCTTTTTAAAATCTGACACAAGATATTTTATATTGTACTTTTCTTCAAGTAATAAGCCTATTTCATTTAAAGTATTTGAATTTTTGTGAGGACTTATCGAAAGAGTTGTTGTAACATAATCAAAATTATTTTCTTTTGCGTAAGAGAAAGTCTTATCAAGGCGAAGATAAAAACAATCTTTACATCGCCCTGCACCCTCAGGGTACAGTTCTTTACCCCTTGCAATATCGAAAAATTCGTTGTTGTCATACTTTGGAGCAATTATTTTTATATTTTTTAAATTCATAAGTTCAAGAAGTTTTTTTAATTCTTCCAGCCTGAAATTATATTCCCTCTCAGGACTGATGTTGGGATTATAGAAAAATAATGTTATATTAAATATATCCTTTAATTTTTCTAAAACCGCACTCGAACAAGGAGCACAGCAAACATGAAGAAGCAAAGACGGTTTCTCTTTGCTTCCCCTTATCTTTTCTATTTCTTCTTTGTATAGTTTATAATAATTCTTATTCATCTTAATAAACACTATTCCTAATTTTTGTCGGCGTACGCCTGAATAGTAAGAATATCTTTACAGGTTTTTAGTACTTCTTTTGTAGAGTTGATACTTTCTTCTCCTTTAATATCCTTTAAAAATTCTTCTAACCCTGTAGTTTCATATCCTTCTTTTTCATAAGGAACAAAACCGTTTGTACCCTCCAAGGCAACCTGTAACAAAGCACCGTCAGAACTGTCTATTCCAACATCTTTTGAGCCGCCTTTTAATTTATATTCAATTACACCTTTTGTGCCCCAGATTGTAATTCTCCAGTAAGTTTCCAAATTAAAACCACAACTTGCAGGAGCAGCATAGGAAACATCGCCTATAAATCCTGCACCGTTATCAAGTTCTATCATAAACTGTCCACAATCTTTAAAAGATTTAACCTCTTTTGCAAAATGATTCCAGGTACGCGCACAAGTAACTTTTTTAAGTCCAAGTCCGGTAACAAAACGGATAAGGTCAATTCCATGAATTGCAATATCGTTTATAGTTCCGCCATGCTTACCTTCTTCAAAATACCACATAGGTCTTACACCATACTGAAGCGGATGCTGTGCAGTCATATTAACAGCACCGATTTCCCCTAAATCTCCGTTTAATATAAGTTCACGGATTGTTTTCATACCTTTTTGAAAACGCATTGTAAAGTAGCAACCTACTTTCAGGTTGTTTTTTGATGCTAAACTTTCAATTTCTGCAAGTTCTGTAAGGCTTGTGCAAATAGGCTTATCACCATATACGTGCTTTCCTGCCTTAAGAGCCTCAATTGCCTCTTGTCCACGTTCTCCGTAAGATCCACCAAGGCAGATTGCATCAACATTTTTATCGTTTAAAACGTCTTCAAATGTTTCGTAATTAAAAGAAAGCCCTAACCCGTCTGCAAGTGCTTTCCCTTCCTCTGTATCTTCCCATGCTCCAAGAACGTTTATGTCAGGATTTGCCATTGCCTCATGATATATTTCCCCTGTGTGTCTGTGTTTGTAACCCACAAATACCAAATTCATTGTTTTTCTCCTTTAAAATAGATTTACTCATTTAAATATATTATACATATTTATATTTATCTTTTCAATATCTTTTGTGATTTTTTTGCTATATACTCTCACCTTGTTCGACTGCGATATGATATAAATTCCATCGGGAATTTATCTCGCTGAATTTAATCGTAACACAATTAAATTCTATACATTTCGGTAGAAAGATACCTGTCGCCTGTATCGGGAAGAAGAACAACTATATTTTTACCCTTGTTTTCTTCTCTTTTTGCAAGTGTAATCCCTGCATAAAGTGCTGCTCCTGACGAAATTCCAACTAAAATGCCTTCTTTTTCCCCTGACATTCTTCCTGCCATATACGCTTGGTCTTCCGTTACTGTTATTATTTCGTCATAGATTTCAGTGTTTAAAACTTCAGGCACAAATCCTGCACCAATTCCCTGAATACCGTGAGCACCTGATACCCCTTTTGATAAAACGGGAGAATTATATGGCTCAACTGCAACTATTTTTATATTACTGTTTTTAGATTTTAAATACTCGCCTACACCTGTTATAGTACCGCCTGTGCCAACTCCCGCAACAAATATATCAACCTTACCGTCCATATCTTCATATATTTCAGGACCTGTGGTTTCAAAATGCGCCTTAGCATTTACTTTATTATTGAACTGGTCGGGAATAAAACTTAAAGGAATAGTTTTTTTAAGTTCCTCTGCTTTTTTTATAGCGCCTGCCATACCTTCTTTCCCATCAGTTAAAACGAGTTCGGCACCAAATGCCTTTAAAATTTTACGCCTTTCTTCTGACATTGTTTCAGGCATAACAATTATAGTTTTATACCCTCTTTGAGAAGCAACCAAGGAAAGTCCAATCCCAGTGTTTCCGCTTGTAGGCTCAATTATAACCGAGCCTTCTTTTATAAGTCCCTTTTCTTCGGCATCAACAATCATTGCTTTTGCAACCCTGTCTTTAACTGAGCCTCCCGGATTAAAAAACTCAACTTTGGCATAAAGATTTGCTTTAAGGTTCTCTTCCTTTTCTATTTTTCCTAAATTTACAATCGGTGTTTTACCGATTAGTAAATCTATTGATTTATATATGTTCATTTTAACACTTCCTTTTATACTTATTATACACTTTTAAATACAATAATACAATAAAAAGATGTACTGTTCTGATTTTTGGAAGTAAGTACTTCATCTTTCACTATTCATTTAAAAATCCTGTCGAACTTAATGAATAATGAATAATTCAAAACAAAAATCCTATCTTTCGACAGGATTTTTGTTTTGAAAGAAACGAATGGTTTAGATGCCTGTATGAAAGCAATTTTTTCTTACTTTCGTCCTGTGATTATTCCATATACTACACCCATAATTGCATATGGTATCAGTAAAAGCAGACATACAATTGAACTAATCGGCGGAAGAAAAATACTTACAAAAAACAACAACCCCATAACAACTGTTTCATAACCTATAAATCGGTTTATTTTTCTTGCCTTTTCAGTATTGATATCATAATTTTTAATGTAATCAAACTTTGGCATATAGTTGCCCATTACAAGAAAAAGAACTCCGACAATAAATGAAACCACTTTTCGTATATCCAAATTCCAACCAAGTCCGTATCCTAAGGTTATAATCTGCAATACAACGGTCAAAGCAGGCACAATCCATTTGGTTACTGTTACAAACTTTTTTCTGTCTCCATATTTATGCGAATTTATGTCATTTATCAAACAACAAAACGCTTGCAATACTACCATCAGTATAGGAAGTCCAAAAACAACAAATCCCTTTGATGCAAAATTATCCGGGGTTCCGTAAATATTAAAGTGAATTGCCATTGTATCCGGCAATTTGGCCCATAGCGAAACTCCAAGCAGTATCGGTAACAGACAAACAATACTTGTAATTATAAATGTTTTCCATTTAAAGATTTTCATTTCATATTACCTCCTAACATGTAAATCCAACGTATTACATCTTCAAAAACAGATGTGTTCAGTTCATAGTATATAAAATTTTTGTGTTTTTGCTCAGAAATCAGATCTGCTTTTTTTAATTTTGTTAAGTGATAGGAAACAGTTGCACCCGTCAAATTAAAATGCCCCCCGATTTCCCCTGCTGATTTTTTCCCTTCCTTAAGCATGGACAATATATCGCGTCGGACTGGATCAGATATAGCTTTTAATGTTTCGTTCATCCCCATTATCATCACACCCCCAAAAAAGTATTTAGAAATATTTCTAAATAGACTATACCATAAAACATATTTAATGTCAATATCTATTTAGAATTTTTTCTAAATTGCATTTTAATATAAAGTATTGGCTTAAAAAAAGACACTTGTAAAAGTGTCTTTCTTGTTGGAAGAACGATATAATTTTACTGTCAAGTATATTTTAGCTAAATTTCGCAACAAGTTGCAAAACTAAATTATTGCTTTGCATTAGCTAAATAACTCCTTTGGAGTAACTAAATTAAATTTGCTTTTAGCTGACCGTAGGTCAATTTAGCTACGAAGTAATTTAGCGTACTTTAGAACATTTAGCTCGCGTCAGCGAATTTAGCTGAAAAAGAGGGATTCCTGCTTCGCAGCCGTTCGTAACATCAATTCAAACTTCACGCGGACAAGCCACCCTCGTTTTCATTGTGTTACAGCACAACCCTTGCGCGCTCCCTTCATCGTCCATTAAGGACGCGGTCGCTGCTCGGTTCCCTCGTCCTCGGGTTCGAATCCCATTTCTATAGACAACAAAAAAGACACTTTTACAAGTGCCTTTTTTGTTGGCGGAGAGAGAGGGATTCGAACCCTCGGAACTGTTTCCAGTTCACACACTTTCCAGGCGTGCGCCTTAGACCAACTCAGCCATCTCTCCATATTCTTTTTTTAAATCTTGTTGCCGTAAGTCAACATATCGGGAATTCATAAGAATTCACATCGATATTACTTCCCGATATGGACAATCCACACCATAATATATTATCACAATTTATCTTCAAAATCAAGATAAACTTTTTTATAAAAGTTAAAATCAATCTTTTTATCCGGATAAAAGAGATTACCTCTCTTTTATCCGGTAAAAAAATGATATCATTTTTCTTTAAGATTTTTTCTTTTAAGAAATTATTTACCCTGAAGGTTAAATTTCTTTCTGAATTTGTCAACTCTTCCGCCTGTATCAACTAATTTTTGTTTACCGGTGAAGAATGGATGACATTTTGCACATATTTCTACGTGAACATCTTCTTTTGTAGAGCCAGTTTCATAAACTGCTCCGCATGCACAGATGATTTTTGTATCCTTATATTCAGGATGAATTCCTTGTTTCATTTAATTCACCTCATTTTACAAAGTCTTTCTATTATTCAATGTTAACTTACTTTTAAAAATTAGTCAACAAGTGCTAAAATAGCCATTTCTGCACCGTCACCTTTTCTTGGAGCGGTTTTAAGAATTCTGGTGTATCCACCATTTCTTTCTGCATATTTTGGTGCTATTTCATTAAACAACTTAGTAACAACATCTTCTTTTGTTATGAATGAAAGTGCTTGTCTTCTTGTGTGTAATGTGTTTTTCTTACCTAATGTAATCATTTTTTCAGCTAAGCATCTAACTTCTTTTGCTCTTGTTACAGTAGTAGAAATTTTACCGTTTTCAAGTAAACAAGTTACAAGATTTCTAAGCATTGCCATTCTGTGGTCAGTTGTACGACCTAATTTTCTTGTGCCCGGCATTTTAACATACCTCCTTTTTTTACTCTTCTTCGCTTGCTAAGTGAAGACCTAACGCTTCAAGTTTATGGATAACTTCTTCTAAAGATTTTCTTCCAAGATTTCTTACTTTCATCATATCATCAATAGTCTTTTTAATAAGATCATCAACAGTATTGATGCCTGCTCTTTTTAAGCAGTTGTAAGAACGAACAGAAAAATCAAGTTCTTCGATAGTCATTTCTAAAACTTTTTCTTTCTTATTTTCTTTTGTTTCCACCATAATATCAGCGTTCTTCGCTTCTTCAGAAAGATCAACAAATAAATCTAAATGCTCTTTCATTATTTTTGCTGACCAGCTGATTGCTTCATCAGGCATAATAACACCGTTGGTCCAAACTTCGATAATAAGTTTATCGTGGTCTGTTTCATTACCAACACGAGTATTTTCAATTGTGCAATTAACCTTTCTGACAGGTGTGTAAATAGAGTCAACAGGAATAATACCAATTGGCATATTTGCTACTTTGTTCTTTTCAGCAGTAACATAACCTCTTCCTCTATTAAAATTGATTTCCATGTATAATTTAGCATCTTCATTTAATGTTGCAATGTGCAAATCAGGATTTAAAATCTCAACATCTGCATCATGTTTTAAGTCCCCTGCAGTGATTTCACAAGGACCTGCAACATCAACAAAACATACTTTTGGAGTTTCCGAATGTAGTTTTGCCGCAATGCTTTTGATATTTAAGATAATTTCAGTAACATCTTCAGTAACACCCGGAATTGTTGAAAATTCGTGGCTTACACCGTCAATTTTAACGCTTGTAGCAGCCGCACCGGGAAGTGAAGAAAGAAGAATTCTTCTTAAAGAGTTACCTAAGGTTGTACCATAGCCTCTTTCTAAAGGCGAAATGATAAATCTTGCATATCTTTTATCTTCGCTTATTTCAGCAATCTCAACTTTTGGTCTTTCCATTTCTATCATGCTTGTTACCCTCCTCTTTTTGACCTTTCGGTCTTTTCTAATAATATAAAGTCTCTAACTATATATACCCCGAGGGTTAATTATTATTTAGAATAGAACTCAACGATTAAGTGTTCTTTAATATCTAAATCAATTTCGCTTCTTTCAGAAAGTCTTGTAACAGTTGCAGTTAAAGCATCTCTGTTAACATCTAACCACTGAGGAACTAATTTTCCGTCTGTTGTTTCCAAAACTGCTTTCATTTTAGCACTGTCTTTAGATTTATCTGTAATAGCAATTACATCACCTGGTTTAACAAGGTATGAAGGAATGTTAACCTTTTTACCGTTAATTGTGAAGTGACCGTGTCTTGCAAGTTGACGAGCTTCTGCTCTTGATGTAGCAAAACCTGCTCTGTAAACAACAGAGTCAAAACGGCTTTCCAAAATCTGTAGGAAATTTTCACCGGTGATACCGTCTTTTTTAGCAACAGCCATTTCGAAGTATTTTTCGAACTGACCTTCTAAAATACCGTATGTTTTTCTAACTTTTTGTTTTTCTCTTAACTGCATTCCGTATTCAGACATTTTCTTTCTGCTCTGACCGTGCTGACCAGGTGCATAAGAACGCTTATTGAATGCACATTTTTCAGAATAACATTTTGTACCTTTTAAGAAAAGTTTCTGACCTTCTCTTCTGCATATTCTACATACTGCGCCAGTATATCTTGCCATATCTTCTACACCTCCTGTTATACTCTTCTTCTCTTAGGTGGTCTGCAACCGTTGTGAGGAATAGGGCTTACGTCTTTAATTAGAGTAACCTCTAAACCTGCAGTCTGAAGCGCTCTGATAGCAGCTTCTCTTCCTGAACCAGGACCTTTAACGAATACTTCAACAGTTTTCAAACCGTGTTCCATTGCTGCTTTAGCTGCAGTTTCTGCTGCCATCTGCGCTGCAAATGGAGTATTTTTTCTTGAACCTCTGAAACCAAGTCCACCGGCACTTGCCCATGACAAAGCGTTTCCGGCAACATCAGTAATTGTAACAATTGTATTGTTAAACGAAGAACTGATATGAGCAGCACCGCGTTCTATATTCTTACGCTCTTTTCTTCTTCGAGTAGTTTTTCTTGCTGTTTTAGCCAAGATCTATCCCTCCCTCTTATTTCTTCTTGTTAGCGATTGTTCTCTTAGGACCTTTTCTTGTTCTTGCATTGTTTTTAGAATTCTGACCTCTGCAAGGAAGTCCTTTCTTATGTCTTGAACCTCTGTAACATCCGATTTCCATCAAACGTTTGATGTCAAGCGCTATATCTCTTCTTAAATCACCTTCAACGGTATATCCTTCCAAAGCAGTTCTTAATTTAGAAACGTCTTCGTCAGTTAAATCTTTAACTCTTGTGTCAGGGTTGATACCTGTATCTTTTAAGATTTTGTTTGAAGTTGTTCTACCAATACCGAAAATATATGTTAAACCAATTTCAACACGTTTTTCTCTTGGTAAGTCAACGCCGGCTATTCTTGCCATACTGATATTACACCTCCTGTAATGTGTATCAATAATGTTTTTTATAAATTAAGATTTTAAACAAGTTTACAATATAAATTGTACAGCCGCACCTTTTAAAATCTTTTATTAACCTTGTCTTTGTTTGTGCTTCTGATTTTCGCAAATAACCATTACTTTGCCTTTTCTTTTGATTATTTTACATTTTTCGCACATTGGTTTTACTGATGGTCTTACTTTCATAGTTTATACCTCATTTCTATATAATACTATTTTGCTCTCCAAGTAATTCTGCCTTTTGTCAAATCGTATGGAGACACTTCAACTGTTACTTTATCTCCCGGTAAAATCTTAATGTAGTTCATTCTAAGTTTACCTGAAATATGTGATAAAATTTTGTGGCCGTTTTCAAGTTCTACCATAAACATTGCATTTGGCAGAGCATCTATAACTGTGCCTTCCAGTTCCAAAACATCATCTTTTGCCATAATAAACCCTCCTTATTCCTCGTATAAAATCTTAAGATGAATTAAACCTTCTCTTATAGATTTTTTTATATCGGAATTACTGATTTCGTTACCTCGTTCTAATTTTTCTTTTATTAAATTAAGTGAATAATTAAGATTTTCCAAATGTTTAATCTTCTTTTTCTTGGGAGTTGATACTTTTCTTCTTCTGCC
Organism: Oscillospiraceae bacterium; assembly: GCA_015068525.1. Taxonomy (NCBI): domain Bacteria; kingdom Bacillati; phylum Bacillota; class Clostridia; order Eubacteriales; family Oscillospiraceae; species Oscillospiraceae bacterium. The sequence continues at coordinate 29,633 of SVKJ01000007.1, forward strand.
GTCACATATATATAAATAGTTATTATCTATTATGGATATAACAGCAAAATACTTATCCTTATCCCGCCCTGCTGTAACTTTCACTAAAGATGCAGGAGCAATATTCACCGTCATCACCTCAATTAAGCTTTGGTTAAAATCTCCGGTTCACCTTCTGTAATCAGAATTGTGTTTTCATAATGAGCAGATAACTTGCCGTCACATGTTTTTACAGTCCAATTATTATCTTCAGTATATACATTGTATTTACCGCAGTTTATCATTGGTTCGATAGCAAGTGTCATTCCCGGAATAAGTCTTGTACCTCTTCCTGCTTTCCCGAAATTAGGAACAGAAGGATCTTCGTGAAGTGCTTTTCCTATCCCGTGACCTACTAAATCCCTTACAACTGAGTAGCCGAAACTCTCAACGTAAGTTTCAATAGCATTTGAAATATCGCCGATACGGTTGCCCGCTCTTGCCATTTTTATTCCTTCATAAAAACTTTGCCTTGTAACATTAACAAGTTTTCTTGCTTCTTCTGATACATTTCCAACAAAAAATGTTTTAGCACAATCGCCATGGAAACCATTTAAGTAAGCACCGATGTCGATGCTCACTATATCCCCGTCCAAGATAACTCTCTTACCGGGAATTCCATGAACGACTTCGTCATTTACGGAACTGCATATTGATGCCGGAAAGCCATTGTAATTAAGGAAAGAGGGAATTGCTTTATGTTCCTTTAAGAATTCAAAAGCAATTTTATCAAGTTCACCGGTTGTTATCCCGGGTTTTATATGCTCACCAACAAAGTTTAATGCCATCTTGGTGAGTCTGCAAGATTCCCTCATTAACTCAATGTCTTTTTTGTTCTTAACGTATATCATATTATACTCCTAAGGCTTCAAATACTGCTTTAGTTGTATCTTCAACTTTACCAAGACCTTTTACACTTACTAAGATACCCTTATCTTCGTAATATGCTTTTAAAGGTTCGGTTACTTCATGAAATACATTAAGTCTGTTAATTATTACTTCTTTTTTATCATCAGGTCTTATTGAAAGTTCTTCGCCGCAAACATCACATATACCCTCAACTTTAGGAGGATTGCTTGTTACATGGAATATTGCGTGGCATTTTGAACATTCTCTTCTTCCTGATAATCTGTCAATAATTATTTCATCTGAAAGGTCAATGTTTAAAACCTTGTCAATCTCATAACCAAGTTTTGAAAGTCCGTCAGCCTGGTTGATGGTTCTTGGGAAACCGTCTAAAATAAATCCGTTAGCGCAATCAGGTTCTTTTAATCTTTCTTTTATCAGTTCTAAAACTATTTCATCCGAAACAAGATTTCCTGATTTTATAATATCGTTAACTTTAAGTCCGATTTCACTGCCCTTTTCAATTTCAGAACGGATAGCCGCACCTGTTGAAATTGTAGGAATATTTAACTTTTCAGAAATTATCTTAGCCTGAGTGCCTTTACCTGCACCCGGAGCACCTAACATAATAAGTTTCATAAAATCACTCTTTCTTAAAAACCAATTATTCTAAGAATCCTTTATAGTGACGCATTAACATCTGGGATTCTAACTGTTTAACTGTTTCAAGAGCAACACCAACAACGATTAGTATACTTGTTCCGCCGAATGCAACCCCTGCTCCGATAACTGATGTTAAGAACATAGGAAGCACTGCGATAAGTGCTAAGAAGATAGCGCCTACTAATGTGATTTTAGTTAAAATTGATTTAATAAAATCTGATGTTGGTCTTCCCGGTCTGATACCAGGAACAAAACCACCGTTTTGTTTCATATTGTTAGCCATTTCAATTGGATTATATTGCATTTCAGTATAGAAATATGTGAAGAATATAATCAGTAAGAAATAGATTATTCCATATACTAAAGAGCCTTGGGACATAATTCTTAAGAAACCGCCCCAGAATCCGCTTGACTGAGCAGTTACGCCAAGTAACTGACAGATTGTGGCAGGGAATGAAATAATGGAAACGGCAAAGATGATTGGCATAACGCCTGCCATAGCAACTTTAATTGGAATATGAGTGCTCTGACCGCCGTACATTTTTCTTCCTACAACTCTTTTTGCATACTGAACAGGAATTCTTCTTTCAGCATTGTTCATAAGAACAACGATACCTACAACTAAAATCGCAAATAATACGATTAAAACAGTAGTGAATATATTAAGTTTTCCAGCCTGATTTAATCCTATTAAAGAATTGATAAGGGCCGGTCCGCTTGAAACGATACCTGAGAAAATGATAAGTGAAATACCATTTCCGATACCTTTTTCGTTAATTTGTTCTCCAAGCCACATAAGGAATGCGGTACCTGCTGTAAATGTAAAGACAACAACAAGGTAAGAGAAAACACTCTTTGTTGTGATAGCGCCCTGAAGACCGAAGTATAATCCGGTTGCCTGCAGAAGTGCTAAAACAACTGTTAAATATCTGGTCCACTGAGCAATGAATTTTCTGCCCTCTTCCCCTTCTTTAACTTTTCTTTCTAAAGCAGGGATTGCAACTGATAAAAGCTGCATAATAATGGACGAGTTAATATAAGGGGTAATGCTCATCGCAAAGATTGTAGCATTTTCAAATGCTCCCCCTGAAATGATGTTGTACATACTAAATAGAGTATCTCCGCCTGATAACATTTCTTTAAGTGCAGCAGCACTTACGAATGGAACAGGGATGGAAGAACCTAATCTGAATATAACGATAAGCATAAGGGTATACAACAGTTTTTTCCTTAAATCAGGAATTTTCCAAGCATTAGCAAACACTTTGAACATGTTATATCACCTCAACTTTTCCGCCCTTGGCAGTAATTTTTTCTTCAGCAGATTTTGAGAAACGGCAAGCCTTAACTGTTAAGGTTTTTGTTAATTCTCCTCTGCCAAGAACAACGATACCATCATTGATTTTAGAAATAACACCAACTTCTTTTAAAAGTTCTGCAGTAACAACTGTATCATTGTCAAATCTTTCAAGTTCAGAAACGTTAATTTCAGTATATTGTTTTGCAAATATATTTATGAAGCCTCTTTTTGGTAGTCTTCTGTATAAAGGCATCTGACCGCCTTCAAAACCAGGTCTTACTCCGCCGCCTGAACGGGCTTTCTGACCTTTGTGACCTCTGCCTGCTGTTTTACCGTTACCGGTAGCATGACCTCTACCTTTTCTCTTAGGTTCTTTAGTTGAACCTTCTGCAGGAGATAATTCGAATAACTTCATTTGTTACACCTCCTCAAAAATTTATTCAGTAACATCTAACAAATAAGATATTTTATCAATCATACCTCTGATTTGAGGTGTGTCGTTTAATTCAACACAATCTCTGATCTTCTTAAGACCAAGGGCCTTTACTGTGGCGATATGATCTTTTTTTCTTCCAATAGTACTTTTAACTAATGTGATTTTTAATGTTTTATTAGCCACAATTATCCCTCCTATCCTAATATTTCTTCAACGGTTTTACCTCTTAATTTAGCAACATCTTCTGCTTTCTTAAGGCTGGCAAGTCCGTTAATTGTTGCGTTAACAACATTTCTTGGATTATTTGAGTTTAAGCATTTTGTTCTGATATCTCTGATACCTGCTAACTCGATAACCGCTCTCACTGCGCCGCCGGCGATAACACCGGTACCTTCAGGTGCTGCTTTTAGAAGCACACTACCTGCTCCGAATTTACCGATAACATCGTGAGGAATTGATGTGCCAAGCAAAGAAACAGTAACCATATTCTTTTTAGCATCTTCGATACCTTTTCTGATTGCATCAGGAATTTCAGCCGCTTTGCCCATTCCGCAACCAACATGGCCGTTTTCGTCGCCGACAACAACCAATGCGCTAAATCTGAATGTTCTACCACCCTTAACAACTTTAGCAACACGGTTTAAACTAACAACTCTTTCTTTTATGTCTAATACTGTTGAATCTACTTTATCTAAACTCACTTGGGTTTTACCTCCTTATTAGAATTTAAGACCGCCCTCACGAGCGCCGTCTGCTAATGCAGCAACTCTTCCGTGATATAAATATCCGCCTCTGTCAAATACAACAGATTCAATATTCTTTTCGAGTGCTTTCTTAGCGATTAATTTTCCTACTTCTTTTGCTGCTTCGATATTACCACCGTTTTTAACTTCAATATCCTTTGAAAGTGATGAAGCAGAAACAAGTGTAACACCATTAGTGTCATCAATAATCTGAGCATATATGTTATTTAGACTTTTAAAAACATTCAGTCTTGGAGTTTCAGCAGTTCCTGAAATCTTTGTTCTGATTGCTTTATGTCTTCTAACTCTTGCAACATTACTGTCTGCTTTTTTTATCATAACTATTTCGCTCCTTTCATAGGCACTCGGTAGTCAAACCCCTTATGCCTTAAACTTGTTATATCTTAAGCTTTTTAATTTGGCGTCCTCGTAAGGCTACAGCCTGACTTCGTCCTTCGCATTAAAAATCTTAGAAATCTTCCTGCGTTTAAGGTCGAAGAGTTTTAAAATAAGAAATTATGTTTCAGATAAAGAAATTTCAAAGATTATACTTTCGTATATCTGCAGGAATTTCTGCAATATGAAGCAAAATTTATATTTTAAAACCATAAGGTGTTTGGCTTCCGAGTGCCTAAGCGTAAGTTTACTTATTATTTACCGCCTGTTTTACCTTCTTTTCTCTTAATAACTTCATCAACATACTTAATACCTTTGCCTTTATAAGGTTCAGGAGGTCTTTTTTCTCTGATGTTCGCTGCGAACTGACCTACTTTTTGTTTGTCGATACCGCTTATTATCAGTTTGTTTGGGTTAGGAACATCAATGGTAATACCATCAATTTCTGAAACTTCAACCTGGTGTGAATAACCAAGATTTAAAACAAGAGTATTACCCTGTTTTGCTGCTCTGTAACCAACACCGTTGATTTCAAGTTCCTTTGTGAAGCCCTGAGTAACACCGATAACCATGTTATTAAGTAATGATCTGGTTAAACCGTGAAGTGCTCTTACTTCCTTAATGTCATTTGGTCTTGTTATAGTTATAACATTGTCGTTTAATTCAATTTTAATTTGATTTGAAAATGTCTGTTCTAGAGTTCCTTTAGGACCTTTAACGGTAACAGTGTTATCGTTAGCAATTTTAACTTCTACACCTGCTGGAAGCTCTATAGGCATTTTTCCTATTCTTGACATAATCGTCTACCTCCTCTTTTAATTACCAGATGTATGCTAAAACTTCGCCACCAACATTTTCTTTTCTGGCTTTTTTATCGGTCATAACACCTTTTGATGTTGAGATAATAGCAATACCTAAGCCTTTAAGAACTTTAGGAAGTTCGTCTTTGCTTGCATAAATTCTAAGACCAGGCTTAGAAATTCTTTTAATACCGCTTATAACTCTCTGTTTGTTTTCAGCGTATTTAAGAGAAACTCTTATAATACCCTGTTTGCCGTCATCAATAATCTGATAGTTCTTTATATAACCTTCTTCAAGTAATATTTCTGCTATTGATTTCTTTAAATTTGACGCTGGAATGTCAACCGAAAGATGTCTTGCTGAGTTAGCATTTCTGATTCTTGTTAACATATCAGCGATTGGATCTGTGATTTGCATTCGTCATGCCTCCTTCCGTTTGAATAAGACTACAGCTTTTTTAAGTTTATCGTCTTATATCTTACCAACTTGCTTTCTTAACACCAGGAATCTGACCTTTGTAAGCCAATTCTCTGAAACAAATTCTGCAAATGCCGAATTTTCTAAGATATGCATGCGGTCTTCCGCAAATTTTACATCTATTATAAAATCTTGTTGAATACTTAGGTGTTCTTTGTTGTTTTAAAATCATCGCTTTTTTAGCCACTATTAAGAACCTCCCTTCAGGTTAGTTTTTAGCAAATGGAGCGCCCATAAGTGTTAGTAACTCTTTTGCTTCTTCATCAGTTTTAGCGGTAGTAACGAAGTTAACGTCCATACCTCTTAATTTTTCAATTTTATCATATTCGATTTCAGGGAAAATAAGTTGTTCTTTAATTCCCATTGAGTAATTACCTCTTCCGTCAAACGAATTAGGGTTAATTCCTCTGAAGTCTCTAACTCTTGGTAGTGCAATGTTAAATAATCTGTCAAGGAATTCATACATTCTCTTGCCTCTTAATGTAACTTTGCATCCAAGTTTCATACCTTCTCTAACCTTAAAGTTTGAAACTGATTTTTTCGCTGTTGTTATAATAGGCTGTTGACCTGTTATAATAGCAAGTTCTGAAACAGCAGCGTCTAAAAGTTTGGAATTATCTTTGGAATCCCCAGCACCGATATTTATTGTGATTTTATCAAGTTTTGGAATTTCCATAACATTTTTATATCCGAACTTTTCTTTAAGTGCTTTCGCAACTTCGTTCTTGTAGTATTCTTCTAATCTTGCCATATCTTTAAATCCTCCTTCCCAAACTTTTAGTTATCAATTACTTCATTACATTTTTTACAGTATCTTACTTTAGTACCGTCTGAAAGTATTTTCTTACCTACTCTTGCAGGTTTTCCGCATTTGTCACAAACGTACATAACTTTTGAAGCATAGATTGGAGATTCCTGTTTAACGATACCGCCAACATCTCCCTGTTTTCTTGCTTTAGTATGTTTTGTAGCAATATTGATACCTTCAACTATAACTTTACCTGTTTTTGGCATTACAACAAGAACTTTACCTTTCTTGTTCTTATCCTTACCGGATACTACCATAACAGTTTCACCTTTTTTAACGTGAATTTTTTTAATCATCTTATTTTACCCCCCTTACAGTACTTCAGGTGCAAGAGATAAAATCTTCATATATTCTTTATCACGTAGTTCTCTTGCAACAGGGCCAAAAATACGGGTTCCTCTAGGATTCTTGTCATCCTTAATAATAACTGCCGCATTTTCGTCAAATTTTATATATGAGCCGTCGGGTCTGCCAACGCCTTTTTTAGATCTTACGATAACTGCCTTAACAACTTCGCTTTTTTTCACAACTCCGCCGGGTGTTGCTTTTTTAACAGTAGCAATGATAACATCGCCAACGTTAGCAAATTTTCTTTTGGAACCACCCATAACTCTGATGCAAAGAAGTTCTTTAGCGCCTGTGTTGTCGGCAACTTTCAATCTTGTTTCTTGCTGGATCATAGTTATCCTCCTTTTTAAACTAAGTTAGGATTATTTTGCTTTTTCGATTATAGATACAAGTCTCCATCTCTTATCTTTAGATAATGGTCTTGTTTCCATAACTTTAATTCTGTCTCCTACTTTACATTCATTGTTTTCGTCGTGTGCTTTAAGTTTATATGTTCTTTTAACAACCTTGTTATATAAAGGATGTTTAACGCTATCAACTACAGCAACAACAACGGTTTTGTCCATCTTATCACTTACAACTTTACCTACTCTGGTTTTTCTATAATTTCTTTCGGACATTTTAAACCCTCCTTACTGAATTAATTAGCGTTTTTAATTTCCCTCTCGCGAAGGACTGTTTTAATCTGCGCTATGTTTTTCTTAACTTCCTTTATTCTCATAGGATTGTCAAGTTGGTTTATTTCTAATTGGAATCTTAAATTGAATAATTCTGATTTAAGTTCGGCTAATTTCTGATTTAATTCTATATCAGCCATTTCAACGATTTCATTAAACTTCACTGACTTCACCACCCTCTGATTTTTCACGAGCTATGATTTTACACTTAACAGGTAATTTGTGCATAGCAAGTCTTAATGCTTCTCTTGCAACTTCTTCAGAAACACCTGCGATTTCGAACATTACTCTGCCCGGTTTAACAACAGCCACCCAGTATTCAGGTGAACCTTTACCACTACCCATACGGGTTTCAGCAGGTTTTTCTGTAATAGGTTTGTCAGGGAATATTTTAATCCAAACCTGACCGCCTCTTTTGATATAACGAGTCATAGCAATTCTGGCTGCTTCAATCTGATTTGAAGTAATCCATGAAGGTTCGCAAGCAACTAAACCGAAATCTCCGTATGTTACTTTGTTACCTCTTGTAGCAACACCCTTCATTCTGCCTCTCTGAACTCTACGACGTTTAACTCTTTTTGGCATTAACATATTATTTTCCTCCTTCCGCTTGAGCTTTTGCTCTCTTGTTTTCAGGAAGAACTTCACCTTTATAAATCCAAACTTTTACGCCGATTTTTCCGTATGTTGTATCAGCTTCCCAGAAACCGTAATCGATATCTGCTCTTAAAGTCTGTAGTGGAATAGTTCCTTCATGGTAATGTTCACATCTTGCGATTTCTGCTCCGCCTAAACGTCCTGAAACTGCAGTTTTGATACCTTTAGCACCCATTTTCATTGTTCTTTGCATACATTGTTTCATTGCTCTTCTGAAAGATATTCTCTTTTCAAGTTGTGCCGCAATGTTTTCTGCAACTAACTGAGCGTTCATATCAGGAACTTTGATTTCCATTATGTTTATATGAACATCTTTACCGATAAGTTTTTTAACATCTGCTTTTAACTTTTCAATTTCTGCTCCGCCTTTACCGATAATAATACCAGGCTTAGCAGCATGAAGAGTAATCAATGTTTTTTCCTGTTTCTTTTCAATTTCGATTTTAGCAATACCGGAATTGAATAATTTTTTCTTTAAGAATTTTCTGATTTTATAATCTTCAACCAAACTGTCTCCAAAATCTTTACGGTTCGCATACCATTTTGAATCCCAGTCTTTGATTATTCCGACTCTTATACCATGGGGATTAACTTTTTGTCCCATAATTTCGCCTCCTTATTACTCTTTTTCAGCAACTACAACAGTTATATGGCTTGTTCTTTTATTGATACGGAATGCTCTTCCCTGTGCTCTTGCCATAATTCTTTTAAGGATTGGGCCGGGATTTGCATATATTTCTTTAACATATAATTTGTCAGCAGTCATATTATGATTTGTTTCTGCATTTGCGATAGCAGATTTTAATAATTTTTCAACAATTGGAGATGCAGCTTTAGGAGTAGTCTTTAATATACCAAGGGCAACTCCTACAGGCTTATTTCTGATTAAGTCTATAACTATCTTTACTTTACGTGGAGATATTCTAGCATAACTAAGCTTTGCTCTTGCTTCCATTTGTTTATCCTCCTCTCTTAACCGTTCAATTCAGTTAATCTTCTTACTATTTAGCGCCTGTTTTTGAACCTGCATGGCCTCTGAATGTTCTTGTAGGTGCGAATTCACCTAACTTGTGTCCAACCATATCTTCGGTTACATAAACGGGAACGTGCTTTCTGCCGTCATAAACAGCAATTGTATGTCCAACGAACTCTGGGAAAATTGTAGATGCTCTTGACCATGTCTTAAGCACTCTTTTTTCGCCTGCTGTGTTCATTTCTTCTATTCTTTTATATAGTTTAGCGTCAACGAAAGGTCCTTTTTTCAAAGATCTACCCATTTGACAACCTCCTCTCTTATAAAAACCGAAAAGTTATTATTTAGCGTTTCTAGCTTTAACAATAAACTTGTTACTTTGTTTTTTCTTGCTTCTTGTCTTAAGACCAAGAGCAGGTTTACCCCAAGGAGTAACCGGTGCCGGTCTTCCGATTGGTGATTTACCTTCACCACCACCGTGAGGGTGATCGCATGGATTCATAACAACCCCTCTGACAGTTGGTCTCCAACCAAGATGTCTCTTTCTACCTGCTTTACCGATAGAAACGTTTTCGTGGTCGATGTTACTAACCTGTCCGATAGTTGCCTTACATACTGTAAGTACCATTCTAACTTCGCCTGATGGAAGTCTAACCTGTGCATATTTGCCTTCTTTAGCCATAAGCTGAGCAGAGTTACCTGCGCTTCTAACTAATTGAGCGCCTTTTCCAGGTGCTAATTCAATATTGTGAATTATTGTACCAACAGGAATGTTTTGAATTGGTAATGTGTTACCAGGTTTGATATCTGCTGAAGCAGAAGATATAACAGTATCTCCAACTTTTAGTCCGTTAGGAGCAATGATATAACTCTTAATACCATCTTCATACTCGATAAGAGCGATGAACGCGCTTCTGTTCGGATCGTATTCCAATGTTAAAACTTTTGCAGGAATATCTAACTTATTTCTTTTAAAATCTATAATTCTGTATTTTACTTTGTTTCCGCCGCCTCTGTGTCTTACAGTAATTCTACCGTATGAGTTTCTGCCGGCAGTTTTCTTTAAGTTAACCAACAATGATCTCTCAGGTTTTACCTTTGAAAGTTCAGAAAAATCTGTAACTGTCATAAATCTTCTTGAGGGAGTGGTTGGTTTATAACTTTTTATAGCCATAATTTTTTCATCTCCTTAACAAAAATAAATAGGATTTATGCTACGCCATACTTTCAAAGAATTCAATTGTTTTACTATCTTCTGTAAGAGTAACAATGGCTTTCTTGTAGCTTGGTCTTCTACCGGTATGAACTCCTACTCTCTTCATTTTACCGGTAACGTTAACTGTGTTAACGCTCTTAACTTTAACGCCTTTGAAAACTGTTTCAACAGCATTTTTAATTTCTATTTTGTTAGCATCTTTTGATACTTCGAAAGTATATTTCTTTTCTCCGATACCTGACATACTTTTTTCAGAAATTATTGGTCTTCTGATAATATCGTGTGCATATTTCATTATGCGTACACCTCCTCTAATTTCTTAACAGCATCAAGGGTGATAACAAACTGTTCACAATTTAATACATCGTAAGTGTTAAGTGATGTAGAAAGTGTTGTTTTAACTTCAGGAATGTTGTTTGCTGATTTAACAACAAAATCATTCTTTTCATTTAAAACGATTAATGCTTTCTTATCTACATTTAAGTTAGATAACATCTTAACGATTTCTTTTGTTTTGTATTCTGAAACAGTAATGTTGTCAACAACGATAATGTTATTGTCTGTTACCTTGCTTGAAAGAGCAGATTTTAATGCAACCTGTCTTAATTTCTTATTTAATGAGTATCTGTAACTTCTTGGTTTAGGACCTAAAGCAACTCCTCCGCCTGTCCACTGTGGTGCACGGATAGAACCCTGTCTTGCACGACCTGTACCTTTTTGTTTCCAAGGTTTGATACCGCCGCCTCTAACTTCAGTTCTTGTTTTAGTGCTTTGTGTGCCCTGTCTGGAATTTGCTAAGTGATTAACTACTGCAGCGTGCATAGCATTGGCATTGATTTCAACTCCAAATACTTTTTCGCTTAATTCGATATCTCCAATTACTTTACCTTCCATATTATATAAATCAACTTTAGGCATGGTAATCCTCCTTTCTCAATTAATTATTTATTTCTTAACTGAATCTTTTATAATTAAAATACCGCCTTTAGGGCCTGGAACTGAACCTTTAACTAATAATAAGTTTTTGTCAGCCATAACTTTAACTACATCAAGATTTTGAACTGTAACTTTTACATTACCCATGTGTCCAGGTAACTTCTTACCTTTGAAAACTCTGGATGGTGATGAACAAGCACCCATTGAACCTGAACTTCTGTGGAAACCTGAACCGTGAGTCATAGGACCTCTGTGGTTACCCCATCTTTTGATAACGCCGGCAAAACCTTTACCTTTAGATGTTCCTGTAACATCAATTTTGTCGCCGTCATTAAAGATGTCTGCTTTAACTTCGTCACCGATGTTTAAAGTAGAACAGTCATCAAGTCTGAATTCTCTTAAAAATCTTTTAAAGCCAACGCCTGCTTTGTTAAAGTGACCTTTCTGCGGTTTGTTAACTTTCTTTTCTTTCAGGTCTGAAAAACCTAACTGCACAGCATCGTAGCCGTCATTTTCCACTGTTTTCTTCATAACAACAGGGCAAGGACCAACTTCAACAACTGTAACCGGAATGAATTTTCCGTTTTCATCGAATAATTGGGTCATTCCCAATTTTTTACCGATAATTGCTTTTTGCATTTCTTTTTACCTCCTTGGTTATTGGTTGGATTTTTTCCAACTTGACCTTCGTGCCTTCCATATAATATTTAAAAGGCATCGCTTAAACTTTAAAAATTAAAGTTTGATGTTGATTTCTACACCAGCTGGCAAATCAAGTTTTGTTAAAGCTTCAAGTGTCTTAGGTGTAGGACTTAAAATGTCGATAAGTCTTTTGTGAGTTCTCATTTCGAACTGTTCACGGGAATCTTTATACTTATGAACCGCTCTTAAGATAGTAACAACTTCTTTTTTAGTTGGTAGCGGAATAGGTCCTGAAACCTTCGCTCCGGTTCTCTTAACAGTTTCAACTATCTTCTCAGCTGATTGGTCGATAAGCATATGATCGTACGCTTTAAGTCTGATTCTGATTTTTTCATTTCCTGCCATTTCTGTTATACCTCCCTTAACATAATTAGGTACGACAGCAAAATCCATAAACTCTGCCGGGTGTTTCGCGCCTATCCATTTTAAAACCCGCTTTCGATTTTTCAAGCGGGTAAGCATAGTAGTCGCGCAAAAAAGGCATAAAATGCCTAATCCATGCAAAAGTTTATTCAGTGCTTGCCGCCCGGTTTAAAATCGGACATACTCCGTGGAAAAACCGGCTTTCGCCGCAACCTCCCACATCATCGCATAATATTTTTTACTAAACCATTTTACCTTATATAGCAACCTTTTTCAAGTGTTTTTTATAATTTTTTTAATATTTTTTAAATTTCGTATGATTGCACAATAATTTAAGTATTTTTATAGTTTTATTTGTGCATATTTTACATACAATGTTTCATTCATTAAATAAATATTGAATTGGAATAAAATATATTGTATAATACTTTTTAAGGTAAGACTGAAAACAGTGTAAAAACTGGGCGGTTATGCCACGCTCCGAAAGGAGGTGGTCGCTATGGATAATGAGTACATAATATCTTTTATGATTATTTTATTACTTTTAGTAATTTCCATAAAAAAATAACACGCCCCGTCAAAGCCGTGTTATTTTAAAATAATCTGTCTTTGGCATAACCGTTTGAAGGCTTGCCTTTTCTATAATTATTATATAAGACATATTGCATTTTGTCAACATTTTATTTAGAAGTTTACAAAAAGGGGTTAATATGAAAAAAATTATAATCAATTCAAACGATGCCAACCAGAGAGTTGACAAATTTTTAAGTAAATATATTAAAAACGCTCCTTTATCTTATATATATAAGGCAATAAGGAAAAAGAGGGTTAAGTTAAACGGAAAGAAATGCGAGATATCAACAAGGCTGTCCGAGGGCGATGTACTTGAACTTTACATAAATGACGAGTTTTTTGAAAATGTTGAAAGCGATCAGGACTTTTTAAAGATAAAGCCTGATCTTGACATAGTGTACGAAGATGAAAATATAATGCTTGTAAACAAAAAGCAGGGAGTTTTGGTGCACAGTGACGAAAAGGAATCTTTTAACACACTTATAAACCATATACTTTCCTATTTATATATAAATAAGGAATATGACCCCAAAAAAGAACATTCTTTCCGTCCTTCTTTATGCAATCGCATTGACCGTAACACATCGGGAATAGTTATTGCTGCAAAAAACGCTGAAACATTAAATATAATAAATGAAAAAATTAAAAATAATGAAATTCAGAAATATTATCTGTGTATTGCACTTGGCACTTTTAAAAATAAAAAAGGAATTTTAAAAGACTATCTTTTAAAAGATTCTAAAAACAATACAGTAAGTGTTATAAAAGAATATAAAAAAGGTGCAAAAGAGATAATTACAGAGTATAAAGTATTAAAAGAAAAAAATAATTTATCCTTGGTTGAAGTTCATCTTATAACAGGAAGGACCCACCAGATAAGAGCACATCTTGCAAGTATCGGCCATCCTCTGTTAGGGGATACCAAATATGCAAAACTTTCGGATATGCCGATAAAAAGCAGAAAGCAATATTTATGTTCGTATAAAACTTATTTTAATAAAACCGAAGATGAAAACCTGCTTACTTACTTAGAAGGAAAAACTTATGAAATTAAAAATCCTGTAATTTTAAAAGACTTTGAAATGTTTACGAACAAATAAGTATGAGGGTTGAATACCTCTTTAAATTAGGAATTAGGAGTTAGGAATTAGGAATAAATGTAAAAATTCCTTTCAGAATTTTTGAAATTAACTTAGAAATCTTCGATTTCAAATTATAGGGGAGGAAAGGATTCTCCTTGAGGTTTTGCGTTAAGAAAACATATATGTTTTTAGCAAAATGCAAGATGGCATCAAGCCGTCGGAAGAAGAGCGAAGCGACTCCTTAACTAAGGCTCCGCCATAGGCGGTGGTGAGGTGGAAAACTTACTCCTCCCGAAACATATCAATAAAATAACATCAATAGGTATGGGGAATGACATTAAGAAAGGACAAAATCGCTGTATAGCATGATTTTGTCTTCCACCATTCCTAATTCCTAACTCCTAATTCCTTATTGGAATAATTATCCTTGAAATTTATATTGCTTTTTCCTTTAATATATGTTATTATTAATAATAATTACTAATATTGTTAAAGGAGAATCAATATGGTACAAAGAAGATTTTCAAAACAAAGGCAAATAATATATGATATGATAAAAAGTAATCCTGTGCATCCGACAGCTGATTACATATATAACAGTTTAAAAAAAGACTATCCGGACTTAAGTCTGGGAACTGTTTACAGAAATCTTAATGTACTGACAGAGAGCGGGCTTATAATAAAAATAACATCAAGCTGTAATTCAGAACATTATGACGGAAATACTGAGAAGCACTATCATCTTATGTGTGAAGAATGCAATCATATTTTTGATGTAAACATCGGGTATCTTAATGATATTGAACAGGAAGCACAAAAAGAATGTTCCCATCTTATAAAACATCACAGTCTTGTGTTTACGGGAGTTTGTGCAGAATGCAAAATAAATGCAGAATGCAAAATGCAAAATGCAAAATGAAGGAAAGCAAAACCACTGTATAGCATGGTTTTGCTTTTTTATTGTGAATTAACACAACAAGGTTCTCCGAAAATCTTAAGCCTTTGGCTTTTAGATTTTCGTGAGGTTCTTATTATAATAAATCCCAAAAACTTACAAATTGCACCAAAAAGGATCCGTGCCTTTTTGGTGCAATTTTCAATCAAAATGGACGCAATGGGGTCTGTCCCTTTTGCGTCCATTCCGTTTTGTAATTAAAAAACGCAAAAGACCGAATGGTATCTTTTGCGTCTTTAACTGCTGAAAGTAATATCACTGCGTAAGCAATAAAACTGTCCGCAGGGACAATATACCTCGCCGAATGGCGAATAAAACTATTTTAAACTACGGCTTCCCGGTTTATATGCAGGAATTTTCCCTTCTTTACAAAGAGGGCAGTTATCAGGTTCATACGCTTCAACATCAATTTTTATAACCGATGAGAAAGGAACGCCGAAATCTGCAGTGCCGTTTGAACGGTCAACAATTGAGCCGACACCAACAACAACTCCGCCCATATCGGTAAGAAGTTTAATTACCTCTTTAACAGAACCGCCTGTTGTGATAACATCTTCAACAACTAAAATTCTCTGACCTTCTTTAATTTCAAAGCCTCTTCTTAATGCCATTTCTCCGTTTTCTCTTTCGGTAAAGAAATTAGGCACACCTAAATGTCTTGAAACTTCATAAGCCATTATAACGGCCCCCATTGCAGGACCTACTACAACATCAATATTTTTATCTTTAAACTGTTCTGCAAGGTCTTTGCATAAAGTTTCTGAGTATTTGGTATCTTTAAATATTTTTGCGCACTGCAAGTATCTGTTTGAATGTTTTCCGCTTGTTAAAAGGAAATGACCTTCCAGTAAAACACCTGCTTCTTTTAAAATTTCAAGTACTTTTTCTCTTTCCATTTTTACTTACCTCTTTCTTATGTATGTTTTTTATTCTTTAATTAATAATTTTTTTGCAAATTCCAATTGATTATCCTTTAAAAATTCTGTTTCGCTGTATTTTGTGATAAGATAGGACTGAGTTGTCATATCACATACTCCGTAAGGGAAAAGCCCTGCGTCCTGCTGGAATTTTAAAACAGCTGATTTTGTGTTATCATCATATTTATTATCAGGTTTAACGGTAAGATAATCCAAATCATAAAGTATAGTTTCAATTTTCTCCACATCTTCATGGACATCGCCCGAATTAAATTTCATACTGAAGGATAACTTCGGAAGTTCATCTTCTTCTAAAAAGTATGTTGTATTATCCACATTATGAGTAACCTCAACACCTGTTTTATTTATGAAATTTCCTTTCGGAGTGTAGTAATTCAAGACAGTAATTCTTAATGCGCCGCCAATTCCAAGCGGATAAAGCCCTTGTGCACAGGCCTTGCCGAAAGTAGTTTTACCTACACTTACAGCGTATCCGTTTTCTATAAGTGCACAGGAAAAAATTTCTGCTGCAGATGCCGTATATTCATTTGTGAGTAAAACCAGATTAAATTTATATCCGTCTTTTTCGGATATATAATTTGTAGGCTGTTCACTGTCTTTACCCTTGGTTGAAATAATGGTTTTACCCTTTTCCATAAACAATTCGGCAGTAGCAATGCCGGAATCCATTACCCCTCCACCATTATATCTTAAGTCTATAATTAAATCGTCAATATTCTTCTCTTTAAGTTTTATAACTTCTTTTTCCACTTCTTCGTGGGTATGCTCGGTAAATGAATTAATAAGAATATATCCTATTTTTTCATCTATGGTTGAAGCGACAACCGATGGGACAATTACAAGCCTTCTTTCAAGAGTCAGTTCAATTATCTCTCCATTTGCTCTTTTTACTTTTAAGGTAACCATTGTTCCCTCTTTACCTGTAATATATGAACTTGCATTTTCAGCCCTGTCCCCTGTTATATCCACTCCATCTGCTTCGATAATTCTGTCACCCGGTACAATTCCTCCCTGTTTGGCAGAACCTCCGTCTAAAACTGTTACAACCTCGAAACAACCATCATTAACAACAGCAGTCACACCAATTCCACAAACTGAACCTGACATACTTTTTGAAAGTTCCTGCCATTCTTCCTCATTATAATAGACTGAATATTCATCAACTGTTTTGGCAATAGCATTAAGCACTTTATGTAAAGATTCCTCGTCCTCTTTTGCAATATTTAAAAGTGCTTCTTCTAAAATCTGAGCCTCAGTTTTCTCTGTTATTCCAAAAAGATTAATTAGCTGAAGTGTAACATCATAGCCTCGTTCTTCTTTAGTATACTCTTCTGCATACGAAAAAGGCACTAAACTAAAAGATAATGTTAAAGTTAAAATTAAAGCAATGAGTTTTTTCATATCAATTGTCCTTTCCTATCGCTATTGTTGCTATATTTTTATAGTATTTATAATCCCCCAAAATAAGTACAACCCTATCATTCTTTTTTCTTAGAATTTTAAAATCATATGTTACGGGAAATTCTAACAGGTCGTTTCCTGTATCAATTATTATACCTCCCTCGTAAGAAAGATATATTTCCCCTTCAATTTCCCTTTTATTTGTAATTTGAGAAAAAGGAATATCTTTTAAAAAAGGTAAAACACCTATAATATTTTCATCTTTTGTAATTACGAATACATCAGTAAGTTCTTCTTTTACTTTAAAGTAATCAAACTCTGAAAATTCGCTGACAGTTCCCTTGTCATAAGTGAGTATATATCCGCTGTGGCTTTTTGACAGTTTTCCAAAATGGCTTTCCAATCCGTTCAAATCTGCAATATAGGGAAAATAATACTCTAAAAGTTCATACAATCTGTCAGGCGTAAGGGCACGGCTATAGTACATTTCATTATTCGGAACTATATATTCTTCCATACCGAGTTCTTTAATTATACTAAAAAACTCATATCCTGTAGCATGTCCTGTACTTTCTTCTAAAAAATCCGTTTCTTTCAAAAAAAGATTCTTAAAAGTTTCATTAAGTTCTGCTTTGGATACATAATTATCTTTAAATTCCATACCGTTATTTAATACAGAAATATAAGAATATGTATTACAAAAAGCTGTGTTCCAGTTTAACAAAATAAATAAACTTAGTGCCAAAAATAATTTTTTCATATACTACATCCTGTCAGGCGCTGATATACCAAGAACATCAAGCGCATTTTTAAGAGTTATTTTTGTCGCTTTTATAAGCATAATTCTTGCCTTCATAAGTTTTTCATCTTCAACTTTAACTCTTTTTGCATTATAGAAAGTATGGAAACTTGATGCAACGCTTATAACATATTTAGTAATCTTTGACGGGTCAAATGTAAGCGCAGAATCGGAAATTTCCTGAGGGAAATATGAGATTTTTTCTATCAGGTCTAGTTCCTCTTCATCTTTTAATAATGACAGATAAGAGAAGTTATCTTCATCTGTATTTATACCTTCTTCTTTTAAAATAGATAAAATACTTTCTATTCTTGCATGAGCATACTGAACGTAAAATACAGGGTTATCGTTAGATTTTGAAACTGCTAAATCCATATCAAAATCAAAATGGGTGTTGGCTTGTCTTAAATTAAAGAAAAATCTTGCTGCGTCTGTTCCTATATCATCTAAAAGGTCGGTTAAAGTTACTGCCTTACCTGATCTTTTTGAAACTTTATAAACCTCTTTATTTTTCATAAGACGTACAAGCTGCATTAAAATAACATTTAGTTTTTCTCCGCCAAGACCGAGCGCAGTAAGTGCGCCCTGCATTCTTGCCACGTGACCGTGATGGTCTGCTCCCCATATATCAATTAGGGTTTCATATCCTCTTTCAATTTTATTTTTATGATATGCAATATCTGCTGCAAAGTAGGTAGGAATGTTATTCCCTCTTATTAAAACAACATCTTTTTCAGCACCAAATTCGGTTGCCTTAAACCATACAGCATCGTCTTTTTCATAAGTATAACCGTTTTTGGTAAGTTCCAAGATAACCTCTTTAACTTTTCCGTTTTTGTGAAGTTCGCTTTCAAAAAACCAGTTATCATAAACTATACCGTAACGTGCAGTATCACTCTTTAACTTTTCAATATTTTTAGAAAGTGCAAACTTAACAAGATGCTTCTTTCTTTCATCTTCTTGCATATTCACATAGTCGTCTGAACCATATTTTTCAATAAATTCATTAACATTATCAATTATATCCTGACCGTGATATGCATCTTCGGGAAACTCTATTGCGTCTTCCCCATAGATTTTCTGAATAAATCTTGCATTTAAAGATACCCCGAATTTTTCAATCTGGTTGCCGTAGTCATTAACATAAAATTCTTTTAACACGTCATATCCTGCAAAGGATAAAATGTTGGCAAGACTATCCCCCAAAGCGCCCCCTCTTGCATTACCGATATGCATAGGCCCTGTTGGATTTGCAGAAATATATTCAACCATTATTTTTTTACCGTTGCCGACTGAAACTTTACCATAAGTATCTTTATTTTCTATTATGTACTTAACATTATTATAAAGCCAGTTATTATTAAGAAAGAAGTTTATAAAACCAGGTCCTGCAACTTCTGCCTTTTCTATTAAATCTCCTTTTTCAATTTCAGACACTAAAACAGCGGCAACTTCTCTTGGATTTTTACCTAACTGTTTAGACATTTTAAGCGCAAAATTAGTTGCAAAATCACCAAATTTTTTTTCTTTCGTATTCTCAATTTCAATATCAAAAATTTCAACTTCCGGTAAAAGCCCTTTTTCACATGATAGACTATACCCTTTAAGTAAAGCCTCTCTTATATTGTCTTTTACCTCTTTAATAAGATTTATCATTTGTATCAACTCCTATATTTCTTCGTATTTTACATCTATCGTATTTAAAGTAGTAAGTACATTATTAAACTCAACACCGTATTTAAGTAAAATACGTCCCTTTTTGTCATCAAGCGAAACATTAACCTTGTCCCCTAAAACTCCCATAAGAAAAGTACCTTCAGGTGTTTCATAATAGTTTAAGTGCTTTTTGCCCTGTTCTATTGTTATCTGGGTATTCACTTCCCCAAAACGCATTATGGTAACTTTCCTGTCTTCAATTTTTAAGGTGTTTTTAACCTTACTGTTTTCTATTTCTTCATTATAGTTAAGATAAAATTTCCCATCTTTATCATACAAAGTTCCCCTTGTCTGAAAAACAACAGAATCTTTATCATCAATTTCGTGATACGCATTATTACTTGAAAAAGTAACAAGAACATCTTTTTTCATTTGCTTTACCAATCCTCAATATTTATTTTCTTAACATTTTCAAATACCTTATCATCTAAAAACATTGATGCAAGATATGAAAACTTTTCAACATTGTCACTCACATAATACTCGGTTTTACCCAAAGTATCTGATTTATTTAAAAGCCCCTTGTTTTCAAGCAGTTCTTTTGCATAGGAAGCAGTTTCAACTCCCGGACTTACAAGGCAGACTTCATCCCCCATAAATTCGCTTATTACCTTTGTAAGAAGAGGATAATGGGTGCATCCTAAAATCAAAGTATCTATCCCCTTTTCTTTAAGCGGTAAAAGATAATCTTTTACAATAATTTTAGTAGCCTCGCTCTCTAAATATCCGTTTTCAACAAGCGGTACAAAAAGCGGACAGGCATTTTCATAAATTTTAAGAGTTTCATCTTCCATAAGAAGTTTCTTTTTATAAGCACCGCTTTTAATTGTGCCTTCAGTTCCTATAATACCGATTTTTTTATTTTTTGTAATCTTAACTGCTTTTTTGCAGGCAGGCTCAACAACTCCTATAATCGGAACATCTATCCTGTCCTTAATCTTAGGAAGTGCAACTGAACTTACTGTTCCGCAGGCAACAATTATCGCCTTAACGGGAAAACTTGTTAAAAACCTTAAATCCTGCAGAGTATATTTTAAAATTATGTCATCCGAACGTGTTCCGTAAGGTACTCTGCCTGTATCTCCGAAATATACTATGTTTTCGCCTTTTAAAATTTTATGTAACTCTTTAACATTCGTAAGTCCGCCAAGCCCTGAATCAAAAACGCCTATACATTTGTCCATTATGGTTTCCTTTCTAAAAAAATGAATAATGAATAATGAATAATGAATGATGAATAATGAATAATTATGGTATAAAATTTCTTTGAAATTTTATGATTTATACCTTCATTTCTAATTTCTCATTCCTAATTCCTCATTGAAATTTCTCACAAGTGAGAAATTTCACAGCGACGCAAGTTCTATTAAAGTTGTAACAAGTTCTTTATATTTAAACCCTTTTTCTACAAACAGTTTGGGATACATACTTATATTTGTAAAACCCGGAAGTGTATTAATTTCATTTAAGTAAATCTCTGAGGTATCTTTATCTACAAAGAAGTCAATTCTTGATAACCCCTTGCAGTCAAGAACTTTATATGCATCTTTGGCATATTCCGTTATTTTTGCAGTCATTTCCTCGCTGAGATCTGCGGGAATTTTATACTCGGTTGTACCGTTTACATATTTTGTATCGTAATCGTAAAATTCACTGTTTGATATTATTTCACCCGGCCCTGCTACAGTAATTTTTTCATTTCCTAAAACAGCAGTTTCAATTTCTCTTGCATTTATAAACTTTTCAATTAAAACTTTGGAGTCGTATTTAAATGCATCGTATATTGCATCGAAAAGTCCGTCTTTTTTTTCTACCTTTGATGCACCTACGCTTGAGCCTGCATTAACAGGTTTAACAAAACAAGGATAGCCTATATTTTCGTCAACTCTTTTTGCAATATCTATCATATCAAAATCATTCTTTTTAACAAATTCATAAGGAGTCTGAGGAATGTTATTCTTTTCAAGTACTATCTTCGTCATAACTTTATCCATACAAAGTGCCGATGACATACAAGAACAGCCTACAAATTTAATTCCTGCTAATGTAAGAAGCCCCTGAACTGTACCGTCTTCCCCGCATTTTCCGTGAAGAACAGGAAAACATACATCGATTTTTATCTTTTTTACCTCTTTATCAAATATTATAATACCTGAATCACTTTTGCAAGGAGAAATAATTGCCTTTTTTATGTCCTTACTTTCCCAGCTTCCGTCTTTTATGCTTTCATAATCCTCATCATAGTAGTACCATTTTCCATCTTTGGTAATACCTATAGTATATATGTTATACACATCTTTGTCTATAGCACATAGTACATTATATGCAGAAATTAAAGAAATTTCGTGCTCGGAGGATTCTCCGCCGAATAATACAAGTACATTCTTTTTCAATATAATCAATTCCTTTCTTATAAGAATCTTTTTATCATTATAACAATCTAAAATTCCCAGTTTTCCATATTGTTAAAAATACTAAAGGAGTTAGGATTAAGCCCCGATTTTATTTTATTTGAAAATTGCAGGGTTTCCTTTGTGTAATAAAGGCTTATATGGGGTATATCGTAATAAAAAATTTTTTGAATTTCTACGTATTTTCCCTGTTTTTCTTCTGCGCCTTTAAGAAGGCAAAGACTGTTTAAAGTTTCAAGCGCTGATGCATTATAATAATTACTTATATTATAATCGCCTAAAAAGAGCGACATCGAAAAATCATAAGACATAGGAACAGTTCCTAAAAATGCCTCGTAGGTTTTTGAGTAATATGCATTCTGATATTCCTCAAAAGATACAATCTTAACCTTACAGTCAATCCCTATATATTTTAAATTTTCACTTATTTTATTTGCAACCTGAATTCTGAAATTATTGTCATTATTAACAAGTATATTAAATGAAAGCAAAGTCCCGTCTTCTTTTTTAAGTATTCCCGTATTGACATCGGGTACAAATCCTTCCAAAATCAATATTTTTTTTGCTTCGTCCACACTGAACACAGGTTTTATATTCTGGTTATAGCACCACGCATCTTTGAAAAAAGGTGTATAAACCGCTTCCCCATGTGAAAATAAAACGTCTGTTACAATGGATTCACGGTCTATCGCCATATTTATTGCTTTTCTTACATTTAAATTCTTAAATACAGGATTATCGTGATTAAGAAGAAGAAAATTATAGTTCATACTTAAAAATTCTTTTGCCTTTACTCCGCTTTTGGGATTAGCATTTTCAGTATCGGTAAAAATATCCTGTGAAAATACATCTGACATTCCGCTTGCATAAGCGTAATCGGAAGTTTGTTTATCAGGCATAAGTTGAACTTTTATTTTTCTTATATTTTCGTTTTTCTCATTATAATAATTCGGAAAAACTTCAAGGTCGATATATTTTTTATCTACGTAGGAAGATACCTTATACATTCCCGTTCCGTTAAAGGAAAACTCTTTTAGTATATCTTTTGAATTAACAATAGGAAATGTTAAAAGCGCTTCCAGATAAGGTACAGGTTCTTTTAAAGTCACATTTACGGAATGTTCCGTATTAACGCTGACGTTTAATATATTCCTGACATTATAATCAAAAGATGTGCTGTTTTTAATTAAATAATTTATAGTTGCGCAAACATCTGTCGAAGTAAGATAAGTCCCATCGTGAAAGGTAACATTTTTCTTTAAATCAATTCTGTAATTAAGTCCGTCATCAGTTACCATAAACGTACCTTCTGCAAGTTTCCCATAGGGTTTGCAATTTAGGTCAATACTGTATAACGGATCATATATAAGAGAAAATATTTCCCTGTTTGTATCATTTTTTACAAGTAAAGGGTTTGTTCCCTCAAAGTTATACCCTATAACAAACAGAGTATCTTTAAGTTCTTCCTCACTATTATTTACTATTCCGAATTCTTCAGAGCACCCTGAAATAAACAGAACTGATAAAACAATCAAAAACAGTATAATCTTTTTCATTTTAAAGCATGATAAATGCAGCATTTCTTCCTGCATATTCCCCTTCCCGTCTGTATGAATGGAACAAATCTTCCTCACATTTTGTGCATAATGGGCATACATCTATATTTTGTTTTAAAATTCCTTTTTCTTCTAAAAGGCGCTTGTTAAATTTTTTTAAATCAAGTTGATATTTACCATTATCTTTCTTGTAATAACAGTCGTCCTTTTTATACACATCGCTAAGTTTTAAAATTACATCTTCCGATACTTCAAAGCAACACTGTGAAATCGCAGGGCCTATAGCGCAAATAATATCATCTTTTTTAATACCAAATTTGCCTGTCATAATGTCTATTGCTTTTCCCGCAATGTTCTTTGCCGTTCCTCTCCAGCCCGAATGGACACCGAAAACCACCTTTTTTGATTTATCAGCAAATAGTATGGGAACACAATCTGCTGAGAATATGCATAATGGTGTGCTTTTAGTATTAGTATAAATACCATCGGCATTTGTAATCTCAGTTTCTTTCACTATACCCATTCCGTGATGATAGGATGTAATCTTTAATATATTATCCTCATGAATCTGAGTTGATTTTACTATATTTGATACGGGTACTTTAAAAAACTCTGCAATTTTTTCGTAGTTTTTTAAAATATCCGTTTTATTATTATTTTTAAAACTGTAATCGACTCTATTATCTTTCGTTTCGTCCTTTATTGTTGTAAATAAATGTTTAATATCATAGTTTAAAAAAAGTTCCGATTCTAAAACAGTAAGTGAGTCAAAGTTTTTAAAAATCATCTTGAAGCCTCCAGGCATCTTTTCAAATCTGTTTTTATGGTTTCTTTAAGTTCATCTATATCTTTAAACTTTTTTTCTTCTCTTATAAAGTCCTTTAAGTAAACAGTTACATATTTATTGTAAAGGTCGCCTGAAAAGTCTATTATATGAGTTTCAATAAGTGCTTTCTTTTCACTTTTTAAAGTCGGCGCTATACCGATATTTGAAATTCCTTTGTAAATTTTATTACCTATTTTTACCTCTGACAGATAAACACCTTTTTTTATAGGTGTAACAGTGTTAAGAAGGGGCATATTTATAGTCGGGAATGAAATTTCCCTTCCCAATCTTTTACCCATAATTACTGCTTCTGAAATCCGAAAGTCTTCCCCTAAACATAAGTTTGCTTTCTTTATATTCCCATCTTTCAAAAGGCTTTTTATAAAAGTAGATGAAACAGTTTTTCCATCAATTTTAACTTCGGGAATAACGGTAAGTTCAAATTTACCCCTGCCGTATTCTTCTAAAGTTTTTATATCTCCTTCTCTTTTATATCCAAACTTAAAATTAAATCCGCATATAACAAAAGAAGCCTTAATATATTCTATTAAGTATTTATCGATAAAATACTTGGCACTAAGTTTTTTAAAGTCTTTAGTAAAATTAACTGCAAACACAGTATCAATTCCCAATTTTTCAAGAATCTTTAAATTTTCACAAAAAGGGTATAATTTTTCCTCTTCAAACTGTGGCACAAAAGTTAAAACGGCAGATTTAAGATTGTTCTCTTTTGCTTTTTTTACCGTTTCTTTGATAAGTTCCCTGTGCCCTAAGTGAATACCGTCAAACATACCAAGACATACAGCATACTTGTCATTATTTTCAATTTTCCTGTTGTCATCTATAAGAATTATCTTCATAATTTCCGCCTTTTTGATAATTAGGAATGAGGAATTAGGAGTTAGGAATGAACGTACGCAAAAGATGCTATTCAGCCTTTTGCGGTTGCCTGTTTCATTTAACATTAAACCCATCAACATTGTTTTTAATTGTTATGTTTCGGTACGTCGAGGACGCCGTACCCTACAATTTAGAAATCGAAGATTTCCCGTTAATTCCATAAATTTCGCAAGAAATTTATACATTCATTCCTAATTCCTAACTCCTAATTCCTAATTAAATCAACTTTAATAAAAGCTCTTTAACACTTTTAGAACAAGATTTCCGTTATTTAAAACCATAGTTCCAAGTGCCATAAATTCTCCTGCCGTACTGTAAACTCTGTATATAGAATCTTCTTCCACATCTTCTTTTTTAAAACCTAAATCATTAAGTGTAATAAAAATACCGTTTTTAAATCTTATTTCTAAATTATAGGATAAAATAATCTGAGGAAATTCCATAAACACTTTGTCTGCCCCGATTAAGTTAGCTATTACATTAACATTTCCCTTTTTTATATCCATTATATCGATAACTTTAGGATGCTCTGCTGTGAACATTCCGCTTTTTGTCCTGTTAAGCGCAGTCATCGTGGCATAAGTTCCTAATTTTTCGCCTATATCGTCAATAAGACTTCTTATGTATGTACCTTTTGAACATAATACTCTAATTGATATTATATTTTCATCTAAATCAATTTTTAAAATTTCAATTTCCTTTATTTCGACTTCTACAGGGTCACGGTTAATTTCAATACCATCTCTTGCAAGTTCGTATAATTTTTTACCTTTTATTTTCTTTGCAGAGTACATAGGGGGAACCTGCATAATTTTCCCTAAAAATGAGTTGATAGTTTCAATTACTTCCTCTTTTTTCGGGGAAACATCACTTGTCTTAACTACTGTTCCCGTTATGTCTAAAGTGTCGGTCTTTAACCCTAATTTAAACTCGGCTTCATACTCTTTATCCCCTAAAGAGATAAAGTCAGCAATTTTGGTAGCCTTGCCTATACAAACAGGCAAAATTCCTGTTGCCATAGGGTCTAAAGTACCTGTATGCCCCACTCTTTTTATTTTAAGGGCGCGCCTTATTATATTAACACAATCATGAGAAGTCATATCTTTTGCCTTGTTTACGACAATAATTCCACTCTCTATCATCTGGCACCTCTTATAATTTATCAGATATTTCTTTTAATATATTTTTCTTTACCTTTTCAATATCGCCGTCTGCAATTCGTATTCCGCTGGCTCTTATATGCCCGCCTCCGCCGAATTTTTCTGCAATTTCTGATACATCTACAATTTCATCTGACCTTAAAGAAACCTTAACAGTTCCTTTGTTTACCTCAGAAATCAAGACTCCGACCTCAACGCCCGACACCGTTCTTGGAAGTTGTGCAAGACCGTTTAAGTCCTCTTCTTTTATATTGTTACGCTTAGCGTATTCGTTTGTAATGGTAATAACTGAAATCTTTGAGTTTTCAAAAAATTCCATATTCTCTATACACTTTGCAGTCAGATACTGCCTTTTATAATCTTTTTCAAGCATAAGTTTTTTATTTAAGTTATAAAATGAAGCCCCCAAAGATATAAGTTTTCCTGCAATTTTGTGAGTTTCCTCAGTAGTATTTGAGAACATAAATCCGCCTGTATCAGTTAAAATTGCACCATAAAGGGCACTTGCAATCTCTGCGTCAGGCACAATATTCATTGCCTTAGAAAGCCTTGCAATTATTTCACCTGTTGCAGAAGCAGACGGATCAACAAAATTCACATCGGCAAAATTAGTATTTGACTTATGATGGTCAATATTTAAAGTTTCTCCCTTAAAATACTTTTTAAGGTCGCCCAGCCTGTCAATATCGCCTGTATCAACCGAAACTGCTAAGTCATAGGAAAAATCAGTGTCCCCGAAAGAAAAATAATCTCCGAAAATTTTAAGGCTTTCAGGAAGAGGGGAACTAAGAAGAACAACTGCTTCTTTTCCTGCTTTCTCCAATATCAGTTTAAAAGCCGATGCTGAACCTAAAGCATCACCGTCAGGATTTATATGAGTAAGAATAAGTATTTTTCGTTTATCAGAAATCTTTTTTAAAACCTCATTAAACATTACTTTTTCTCCTCTTTTGAAATTTTTTCAATAACTTCTAAAATATGGTTTCCGTATTCAATTGAGTCATCAATAACAAAGTTAAGTTCAGGTGTTATTCTTAAATTAAGACGCCTTGAAATTTCTCTTCGCAGAAAAGATGACGCACTTTTTAAACCTTTAAGGGCATTTTTCTTTTCCTTGGAATTTCCCATAACACTTACATAGATTTTTGCAAATTTCAAGTCTTTTGTAACTTCTGTTTTCATAACTGAAGTCATAAGAGGAATTCGAGGGTCTTTAATGTCCCTTAAAAGTACGGAAAGTTCTCTTTTAAGTTCAGTACTTATTTTTTCTTCTCTTACTGATGCCATATTTTTATTACCTTTCTACTTCTTCTTCAACAAAACATTCGATAATATCTTCAACTTTTAAATCGTTATATCTTTCAATACCAAGACCGCATTCGTAACCTTCAGAAACTTCTTTCGCATCATCTTTAAATCGTTTAAGCGAGTTAAGAGCGCCTTCAAAGATAACAATATTGTCACGTACAACTCTTACACCGCAGTTTCTCTTAATCTTACCGTCACGAACATAACAGCCTGCAATTGTACCAACGCCTGAAATTTTAAATGTTTCTCTGATTTCGGCATGACCGATAATCTTTTCAACATATTTTGGCGCAAGCATACCTTTCATAGCCGCTTCCATTTCTTCAATTGCCTGATAGATAACTTTATAAAGTCTTATTTCAACATCTTCTCTTTCTGCAGATGTTGTAGCACCCTGGTCAGGTCTTACATTAAAGCCTATGATAATAGCATTTGACGCATTGGCAAGCATAACGTCAGATTCGTTGATACCACCTACACCGCCATGGATAACGTTTAGCCTTACCTCTTCGTTTGAAAGTTTTGTAAGTGACTGCCTTACCGCTTCAACAGAACCCTGAACATCGGCTTTTACGATAATATTAAAGTCTTTAATCTGACCATCGTTTATATGGTCAAAAAGATTATCTAATGTTACTTTTTGTCTTGCACTAAATATTTCTTCTTTTTTATCAAATTTTCTTAGTTCAACAAGTTGTTTTGCTTTCTTTTCATCGGTTACAACATTAAATGTGTCTCCGCCTACAGGAACTTCGTTAAGCCCTACAATTTCAACAGGGCATGAAGGACCGGCTTCTTTTATCTTCTGACCTTTATCGTTAATCATAAGTCTTACTTTACCAAACACTGTGCCTGCTATTAAGTGATCGCCTGTTCTTAAAGTACCTTTCTGAACTAAAACAGTAGCAACAGGACCTCTTCCCTTATCAAGTTTTGCTTCAATAACAATACCTTCGGCAACTCTGTTCGGATTTGCTTTTAGTTCTTTAACCTCAGCAACAAGTAAAACATTTTCCAAAAGTTCGTCAATATTAAGTCTTTGTTTAGCAGAAACAGGAACACAGATAACATCTCCGCCCCATTCTTCAGGAACAAGATCGTATTCCATAAGTTGCTGTTTGATTTTATCAGGATTTGCTCCCTCTTTATCAATTTTGTTTATAGCAACAACTATGCTTACATTTGCCGCTTTGGCGTGGTTTATTGCTTCAACAGTCTGAGGCATAATACCGTCATCAGCAGCAACAACAAGTATTGCAATATCAGTAGCCATAGCACCTCTTGCACGCATAGCAGTGAATGCTTCGTGACCCGGTGTATCTAAGAAAGTTATTTCACTTCCGTTAATTTTAACTCTGTACGCACCGATATGCTGAGTAATACCACCCGCTTCGGTAGATGTAACATCTGAATTTCTTATAGCATCAAGAAGTGATGTTTTACCATGGTCAACATGCCCCATAACAACAACGACAGGTGAACGTGGCACTAAATCTTCAGGCTTATCCTCAATGTCTGAAATAACCTGTTCTTCAAGTGATACTATAATTTCTTTTTCGTATTTAACGCCGAATTCTTCGCAGATAAGGGCTGCAGTATCAAAATCAATAACCTGGTTTACACTTGCCATAACTCCAAGCCCCATAAGTTTTTTAATAACATCAGATGCAGTTTTCTTTATTCTTTGCGCAAACTCACCCACTGTTATTTCATCAGGAATTTTTATATGAAGAATTTCAGGCTTGATAACAGTCTGCTTTTTAGCCCTGTTGTCAAACTTTTCAAACTTCTTGCTCTGTTGCTGACCGCCCTTTTTAAGTTTCTGCTTTTTGTCATGAGTGCCGTATATATCGTCAGTCTTTAAGATGCTCTGGATTTTTTCATCATCAATGTTACTTATTTCAACATTTGATGTTCTTGTATCCACATAACGCACTTTCTTTTCAATCGGCTTTTCAATAACTTTTTTAAGTTCTTCTTCGTTATATTCAAAAGTTTCTGCCTCCTTCTTTTTAGGAGCAGGTTTAACCTCTTTTTTAGGAGCAGGAGTTTCAGCCTTTTCCTTCTTAGCATCTTCTTTCTTAGGTTCTTCCTTCTTAACCTTTTTAACTTTTGGCTCTTCGCTTTTTTTCGGCTCTTCTTTCTTTATTGTTTCTTCTTTCATTATATCTTCAATTGATTCAACTGCGTGTTTCTTAGTAATTTCCTGAAAGAATATATTTAATTCACTTTCTTCCATTTTACTTTTTGTGTTCTTACCGTTAAATCCCATTTCCTTTAAGATATTAACAAGTTCTTTACTTTCTATTCCAAGATGTACTGCTAATTCATTAACTTTAATAGTTTCCATACTATAAAAAGCACCTCCGTTTTAATTCTTAATTCCATTTATAAAATTTAAATCCGTAACGACCAGAGAAATTGTTTCACCTTTTCCTAAAATTTCTCCAAGTTCGTCTTTCGTTCCTATGAAAAGATACTCGACACTATTTTTAATCGCAAGGTCAACTAACTTTTCTTTTTGTTTCTCCGAACCGTCTTTAGCAAATATGACTAAAGGAGCATTTTTCTCCCTTATTAACTTTTCTGTTATAAAAGTTCCGGCTCTGACCTTCCCGGCACGGTTTGCAAGACCTATAAGTCTTATTCTTTTGTCACTTAACATTTTCTAAAAACTCTTCCCTTAATATTTCATAAGTTTTTTGTGAAACTTTATCTTTAAAAGCATAATCAAGTTGCTTTTTCTTAAATGCCATACTAAGACATTCTTCATTTTTACAAATATATGCTCCGCGTCCGTTCTTTTTCCCTGTAATATCTATTGATATTGTCCCCTCAGGGCTTTTCACTATTCTTATTAAATCTCTTTTATCAAAAGAGTTCTTACATCCTATGCATCTTCTCTGAGGTTGGGTTTTCATAAAGTTTCATCCTCTTTTCTGTTTTTTTAATCTTTTACGCTTTTTATATCAATTTTCCAGCCTGTAAGTTTAGCAGCAAGTCTTACATTCTGCCCTTCCTTACCAATAGCAAGAGAAAGCTGACTTTCAGGAACTGTTACCTGACATGATTTTTCTTCTTCTAAAACATTAACTTCTAAAACTTTTGCTGGAGAAAGCGCTGCTGTTACATATTCTTTAGGGTCTTCAGAGTAAACAATAATATCTATTTTTTCGCCTCTTATTTCATTTAAGATATTTGAAACTCTCATTCCTTTTGGTCCAACGCAAGAACCTACAGGGTCAACATCTTTGTTGTTTGAAAATACTGCGATTTTAGTTCTTGAACCTGCTTCTCTTGATATGCCTTTAATTTCAACAGTACCATCTTTAATCTCAGGAACTTCTTTTTCAAAAAGCCTTTTAATAAGTCCCGGATGGCTTCTTGATAAAACTATCTGTAGCCCTCTTGCATCATCTTTAACATCCATAACATAAAGATAAATTTTTTCGCCCGGACGGATATTTTCAGATGCAACCTGTTCGCCCTGTGCTAAAATTGCTTCCTGAGTTCCTATTTCTATCATAATGTTTTTATGAGGACCCTGTTCTATTCTCTGAACAAGACCTAAAAGAATTTCACCTTTCTTTTCAGAAAACTCGCTGCAGGCAATCGCTCTTTCTGCTTCTCTTATTCTTTGAACTATAACCTGCTTTGCAGTTTGCGCTGCAATTCTTCCGAAAGTTTTAGGCATAACATTAATTTCTATTTCATCACCTGTCTGGTAATGCTTGTTGATTTTTGATGCTTCCTCATAAGAAATTTCACATTCAGGGTTCTCAACTTTATCAACAACAGTTTTAACTGCGTAAACTCCCATTTCCCCATTTTTTCTGTTAACAATACCTCTCACTTCGCCTGCGCTTTGGAACTCCCTTTTGTACGCAGATAAAAGCGCGGTTTCAATGGCATCGATTAAAAGTTCTTTATCAATACCCTTTTCTGTCGCTACCGCCTCTAAAGCATTTAAAAATTCCTTGTTCATTTTTTTATTCATTCCTTTCATTTATTCATGTATTATAAATTCTAAAACTCAAAGTATATTCTTACATCAATAATATTTGCTCTTTCAATATTTATTTCTTTTTCATCAACCAAAATTATAACATCGCCTTTTTCAGACCCTTTGACCAAAGTACCGACTAACAGTTTTAAATCGTTTACCTTCTTAAAAACTTTAATCTGAACTTTTTTACCCTCGTTTTCTAAAAAATGCCAGTCATATTTTAATTGCCTTTCTATTCCGGGAGAAGACACCTCCAGAATATATGCTTCTTTAATTAAATCAAGTCTGTCAAGTTCATCGGATAAAAAACGGCTTATCTCTTCACATTCGTCAATCGAAACAAGACCGTCTTTTCTGTCAATAAAAACTCTTAAAACTTTATCCTGCCCTTCTTTTACAAAAACAACATCGTAAATACGAAGCCCTTTTTCCGAAAGATAGGAAGAAAGAATTTTCTCAACTTCTTCTGTTATTTTAAGTGCCATATTTTCCTCCTATTAAACTTGAAAGAGTGGGTTACAACCCACTCTTTCATAGTCATTATGTTTAAATCATACTCATTATATCATATGAAAAATATTATTTCAAGTGTTTTTAGAAAATTTTTTCCAAAATAAGCATACTTTTATCTTCTGTATCTTTTACCTTTTTTTCAGGATTTTCAAATTGTTTCCTTATAAGAAGATAAACCTTTCTGTCTTTAGGAAGATATTCTTTGAAAAATTCATGATTTGAAATGTCTATATAAGAAGAATATCCGTCTTTGGTTTTAATAACACCATTTACACCTCTTTGTAAAAAGGCTTCAAGAATATAATCGTCTATAAGATATATATAACTTTCTCCGTTTACTATATCAACATCAATTCTGTTCCAGAAATCAAGGTCACGGTCATAAGGTACTTTAGGATTGGTATAAATATTTTTAACAGTTGCTTTTATTTTGCCGTCATTATTTTCATCTTTAACAATATCGGGAAAAGTTTCTGATATCTTTAATCCAAGCCCTTCATAATTCATATAATCGCCAATATATGTAATACTAAAATCACTTGTATTTTTCGATTTCATATCCACTACTGTAAATACAACTAAAAATACTAAAAATATTCCAAGCCACGTGTGCCATTTATAGTGATACCAGTAATTTTCCCATTTTTCTCTAAATGTTTCAGACATAGTTTTCTTCCTTTCCAAGTATATAAATTAGGAATCAGGAATAAGGAATTAGGAATGATGGTACGCAAAACATACCATTCGGTGTTTTGCAATTGTTCTTTTCATTTCTAATTAAACTCATCCGGATTATTATGATTGCTATGTTTCGGGAGGGCTCGGAAGTCCGTTCGTAACATCAATTCAAACATCGAGTGAACAAGCCACCCTCGTTTTCATTGTGTTACAGCACAGCCCTGCGTGTTCCCTTTATCATCCATTAAGGATGCGGTCACTACTCGGTTCCCTCCCCTACAATTCTAGGTTTATTTGACCTCGCATGTTCGTTGATGCAATTGCCGTATGGCATAATTGCATTTCCTTCATTTCGCATTTCGCACTTCGCATTTCGAATTTAAAACACACTTGCTTTCATTTCTATAAAACGCTGCTTGTTATAATATACAAAATTATAACAAACGAAAAATTTATAACCGAAAATAAACCAATATATTTTAATGTTCCCTTTGGATTGTGGGCAGTATATTCCCTTAATGTAATAAGACTTGCCAAAGATGCAATTAAAGTTCCTGCTCCTCCTATATTGACTCCCAAAAGCAGTTCTTTATAATTTGTGGTAAACTGCGAAAGTAAAATTGATGACGGAACATTACTTATAAACTGGCAGGATAAAATAGTATATAATAACGTATTCTTCATAAGAAGCGATGAAAAAAATTCTTTTATTACATCTATCCTTGCTAAATTCCCCGAAAATATAAAGAAAAAGAAAAATGTTAAAAGCAGGGGATAATCAACTTTTTTAATCGCCTCTTTATCTAAAATTAAAAGAGAGATAAGAATTATAAAAAATCCGATATAATAAGGTATTACCCGAAATACCATTATAATTGATAATAAAAACAATAAAAGATATATTCCTGCTCGTTTTTTATCTAAAGGGACATCTTTTCCTTTAAGTTCCAAAGGTTTATTCTTAACAAAAATAATACAGCATAAAGTTATAAGAAAAATCGACACTGCAAAAGGGAGCGCCATAATCCCCATAAATTCACCTGTCGGTATGTTGAATTTTGAATAAAGGTATAAATTCTGCGGATTTCCAAAAGGGGTTAACATCCCTCCTAAATTAGCAGAAATATTTTGCATTATAAAAGTAAATGCCATATATTTTTCATTATTTGTTGCTTTTAATACGTAAAACCCCAGCGGTAAAAATGTTAAAAGCGCCATATCATTTGCAATAAGCATTGAGCCTATAAAAGTAATATAGCAAAGTGCAAGAATACAGATTTTTAAATTCTTAAATGTTCTTATAGTCTTTCTTGCCAAGATATAAAAAAACTTTATTCCCCTTAACGCACACACAACTGCAAGAACTGAAAATAAACAGGCAAGCGTTTTAAAATCAAAATATCCTATGTAACTTTTATCAATAGGTACAAAAAATACCGTTATAACTGCAAGAACTGCAGCAATTATCATTACAACCATAACTATCTTAAAAAATCCCCTTTAATTTAACTCAAGTTAAATACATTCTATCACAAAACCCAAAAGAAAACAACAAAAATCATAAATTGCTTTTCCACCATAAAAGGGACAGACCTCATTTTGGTGGAAAAATCACCATAAAAGGGTCTGTCCCTTTTATGGTGATGACATCATATATTTATGTTTTAATTAAAAAAAGTGACAATATGGGCATACCTTCATTGTCAACTTAATTTATTTTTGTTATGTAATTATACGCAACCTTTGCCGCTTCAATATCGATATTACATTCAATATTAAAAACTCTTGTGCTTTTAATAAATTTGTTTGCAAAATCGATATTTTTTAAAAAGTTTATTTTGTTTTTGCTTAAGTAAATCTGCCCGAGAAATTGTTCCAAAACAGTATCTTTTGATACTTCATAACATGAATTTTTCTCGTTTCTTTTTATAAAACAAATATTTTTTATAATAGTTTTTGTGTTAAGGTTATAATTTTCCTTTCCCGCCCACGGAGTACCGTATCCGTAAAAGTGTGAACCGATATATCTTATAATCGGCTTATCGCCGTTTATAATTTTTAATTTATCATTTAAGTAATCCTTCCACAACTTTATATGAGTAGTTTTCCCAACTCCGCTTTTAGCAAGAAATATACTTCCCTCTCCCGATACATCTATTAACGCTCCATGCATTAAAATTCCGTTATAAGAAGGTAGTTTTTCTGCGATTTTTCGGTAAACTGCAAGACTTTCAAGATAGGGTAAAGAGAAATTTCCCGTCTGCTCAGCTAAAATTTCTTTATCGTCTGCCTCAACGCAAAAATCGTAACTTTCATTATAAGTTATGTAATCTTGACACATATAAAAGATATAGTCGTATTTATTTTTTATAAGTATATTAAGTTCCGCAATACGAATTATAAACATTATTTATTCCCCTTAATAAATAAATTTACTATGGGAATTTGCTTTAAAATAAATCTTCTTAATTTTGTTTGCCAGAATTTTCTTTGTTTTTCATTTGTGCTTCTTTTAATTTCCATTTTGTAATATCTTATATCCTCTGATATTCCCATAAGATAAGGAATAAAAGCAAAAAGACAAAGCATTAAGAAAAACGCAATAATTCCAAATATCATTATATTTTCCATTGTTTCATCCTTTTTTGATTTTAAAATCGAGGGTGTCTGAAAAGGGCTACTTTTCAAACACCCTCTGATTTTATGAGGTTATACTATTAACCGATTGCTCCTGTGCCGGCTTCGCCTAAATCAAGGCTTCCGTTATTATTTATACCACCTGAGGTACATATAATATCTGTTAATTCTACATTTAAAACTTTTACTTCTGGTGTTTTATATTCTCTCACTTTTATCCCCTCCTTATTTGTCATCTTTATCTGTTATTTCATCAATATTATAACGTGCTTTGCCATATACATAAGTTCCGTCAAGAAGTTTAGCGTATGGGCGGAATCTTAAAGGACTATCAGCATATTTTGCTTTCATATTCATCATATCCCCATAGAAATAAGTTCCGTCATACATATCCGGTGTAACTGTGGTGCTTGATGCTCCTATCTGATTCTTAACATCTTCATTAACAAGAAGCGAAGTATATGCATCGTTTGTTACAAAATTGTGTGTTTTGATTTCTTTTGTATCAGGATCTTCAAATTCAAGAATAAATCCAACTTCTTTATAATTTAATGTGTTTATTATTCCGAATAATGCTACAGGGTAACAATCAACCATTGTACCGTCAGCATCAGGTGCCTGAACTTTATCGAAATCCCATAACATAAGAACTTTAATATCGAAATCTTCTACGCAAACGATATATTCGTCTGTAGTAATTTCTCCGTTTGCACCACGAGCAATATAACCGTCTGCAAGATATTCTGAAGGGTTCTGGTCAAATGTACCACCGTAAATAGTCATTGTACCGCTTACGCCAAGTGTAGCGTTCTTACCACCGGAGAAGTTACCGTCTTCAATGATAACAGTAGCACCGCTCTGAACGCAAACTGCAGAACCACTATCCATGGTAGTTCCCTTCGGACCAATAAATGTACCATCTTTTATTGTCAGAGTTGCATAGCCGGAAACATTTACAGCATGACGAGTACCGCTTGTGGCATTGAGTTTATATTCTCCACCGTTTATAATTGCCTCAACCGCACCATCAA
The DNA here is from genome assembly GCA_015068525.1 of Oscillospiraceae bacterium. Taxonomy (NCBI): domain Bacteria; kingdom Bacillati; phylum Bacillota; class Clostridia; order Eubacteriales; family Oscillospiraceae; species Oscillospiraceae bacterium. Next base: position 66,483 of record SVKJ01000007.1, read on the forward strand.
TTCTTACTCCATGACGTGCTGATTCAATGTTTGTATTTTCAAGTGCAAGCTTGCCGCTATTGATTTCAATTGCGCTGTAATCGCCGTTGGTGTTAACGATAGAACCGTTCTTAACTGTTAAAGAAACAGGATCGCAAGGAGCAATATAACCGGTCAGTATGTTGCCGCCAAGGTCGATAACAACTGTTGCATCATCATCAATCGAAATAGTCTCTGCAGTATTTGCAATAAGTGTTACAGTTGCGCCATTTGCGTTGTTTATTGCTGCCTGAAGTGATGTATATTCAGTATCGCCAACTTTTGCAACAGGAGTTGCGGGTGCTGCTTCTTTTGTAACTGTAACGTCACCGTCATCAGAGAAAGTTGCTGATACTCTGTCACCGTTTAGTGTAACAATGTTTTCTATAGATGCTGTTCCACTTAAGTCTACAACCTTAACTTCACCTGGTTCCATAGAAGTTGCATCAACTGTAACAGTAGTATTTTCAGAATTTACTCCTTTTGCAGTAAGTAAACTTGTTGTATCAACAGTTACATTAGTTTTAGAAATTGTACCTGTAGTAAAGTTTGCATTATTTTTAAGTATAAGTGTACCTGTTCCAACATCAGAGCCGGTTAATTCTCCGGTAGTATTATATGTAGCATTATCAACAATTGTAGTTCCCGGATTTTTAGCATTTTGACTTGTTGCAACAGATGCGTTAACATAAGAACCATTTTTAATGGTTAAAGTACTGCGGTTTTCAAGTTGTCTTGCTGTATCTTTGTTAACAATAGAATTGTCAAAAACAATTTCGCCTTTTGTTACAGCAAAAACAAGATGGCTTGTGCTGTTTAAAACACTGTCCTTAACATTAAAGTTAAAAGTTGGATCCTTGCTGTTTGTAGGTTCTGAGAATACTAAAGAACCTGTCTGTTCCCAAATACTGTTAGTTACATTGATGTTATATGTACCGCTTGCATTTGAGTTCTTTGATGAACAGTATGCTGTAAACTTAACATAAGCATTTGTTACATTAAAGTTTACACCTGCACCTGTAAGTGATGCACCAGCGGCAATCAGTGAAGGTGTAATATTTGCTGTATCAGCTGTTTTAGCATCGGTAATTGAGCCTGTGATATTAAATGTGCAACCATGACCGATAACCATTCTTCCTGTGCCTGTAAGTTCTAAACAAGCACCTTCGCCAATATTGATAGTTGTATTAGTGTACTGAACACCAAAGTTAGTAGCCTTGGTATAGCCTTTGAAAGTAATTTCTCCGGCTGCGGTAATTGCACCAACCTGTTTGTCATTACCGTCAAAGATAATGCCTGCAGGAAGTGTAACATCTTCAGCTGCATCAGCAATCATTGTGATAGTATCGCCGCTTACTGCCGCAACTGCTGCATCAGCAAGTGATGTATATTCGTTATCCCCGATTTTTGCAACTGGTGCTGCAGGAAGAACGAAATCGTCCTGTGCGTTAACAGTACCGCCTGCGTTGATTTCATTGTATATAGTATCTGTATTTGCAGTAAGTGTATTTCCTGTTGCAGTAACATTAAGAGTGTTGTTTTCTGTGTAAGATCTGATATCTACATATCCGGCTGTCATAGTATTGCCTGTAAATGTTACTGTGTCAGATGCACTTACGCAAACGTTTGCGTTAAGTGTATTATCTGTAATTGTTACAGATTTAACGTCCTTACCACCTTCGTTATCAGAAATTGCTCTTCTTGTTCCGTAAAGGTCAGAATTTGAAACAGAGATTTCTGCAGCGGCTAAATCCTCAGCACTTGCACCTTCGCCAAAGATTATACCATATTTTGCACTGCCTATGATTGTAAGATTATCAACATCAAGGCTCTTTTTCGCTGTGATGACCCTCTGAGTACCAGTAGCCTCGCTGATGTCGATTATAAGGTCTTTCACTTTTGCATTTTCTTCAAATCTGAAGATTGTGTTCCAGTTATTGTCGCTTACTGTATCTGTAAACTTGATTGTATGATTGTTACCGTTAATTGTTACAGACTCTTTGAACTGCGAATGAGAACCGTTTGTTGCATAATCTCTGCAGTCCCATTTATAATCGATTGTAACATCAGAAAGTATTTCAATTGTGCATCCTTCGGTAGCAGCCTTAAATGCTTCTTCAAGTTTTTCATAAGGTACACCGTTAACTGACGCAGCATAGTTAGTTACAGCAGTTGTGCCATTTATATTAGTACCGAATAAATCATTTACTTCCTTGTCGCCAACTTTTGCGGTTGTGTCGGAAACTGTGTTTCCAGTAAATATTGTAGGACTATTTGCATTTCCCTGACACGCTCCGACAATCAAGCCGACAGTTGTAGCTTCAGGATCTGTAGCCTGTATAGAAACATTGTCAACCTCACAGTTTTCAACTGAGTTTCCGTAATGACCTATACCTGAAATACCACCTACACGGTCAACACCTGTAATTGATATATTTGTTACAGTACAATTTGTTATTTTGTTATTGCCTTCGCCTCTGAATCCCCAGATACCACCGATATAACTTCCGTCATTACCTTTGATATATGAATCCGAGCCTTCTGCGCCGATAACGTGGCAGTTATCAATTATATTCATATAACCATTACCGCCAATTACTCCGGCATACCACCACGCATCAATATAGATTTTTCCTTTTACAGTACAGTTTTCTATACTCTTACCTGTGTATCCATAACCTACAACTGCACCAACATAAAGTGAACCTTGAATATCGGCGTTTTCTATTGTAAGATTTTTAATAATCGCAGGGGCATCACATCTGCCAAAAAACCCTATACCATTATTTTCAGATGCGTTAGCAAATTCTTTATTTATAGAAAGGTTTTTAACTGTATGATTATTACCGTCAAATGTACCTTTAAATGTTTTTCCCATATAACCGATTGGTGTCCAATCTTCTCCTGCAAGGTCAATATCCACGTTAAGTGTAACAGTTTTACCTGCGTAGGTTTCACCGTTATTAACACTGTCACGGAATGCTTTTAAATCTTCAAGATTATTGATGTTAGCACCATCAAATGGGAAAGTAGCACCAGCCAATACTGCCTGTGCATCTTCACTTAAAGTATTTTCAACGAATGTTGACTGTACTGCACTGTCATCGTTAAATGTAAGTACATTGATTGTATTACCTTCGATTGCAGCAGTTGCTTCATTATATACTTTAAATCTTACTTCATTAAAGTTATTATCTTCAACTACAGGAGAACCACTTACAACGTTAACTGTTCTTCCTGAATTAACGGTATTTCCTGTAAATACAACGTCACCTCTTAGTAAGATAACATTTACATTATCAGGCTGATTAAATGTGTTATTTGTTACTGTAAGACTATCTCTTTCTTCTTCGAAATAGATAGCAGTTCCGTTTGTAGCAAATGTACAACCTGTTATGGTAATTTCGCCGTCTTTTGGAAGTACCGCATAAGTACCGCCATTGAATGTTACATTTTCAATAGTACCTGATGTTAAACCAATACCTCCGGCAACGCCATCGGCATAATTTATTGTTAAATCTTTAATATTAAGATTTGTTGCATCATAGAATAAACGACCGCCATTTCCTGCTGACTCTATAGAGTTAACAGTAAGAGAATATCCGTTACCGTTAATTGTAAGCCCGTCCATTGAAAGAGTAATAATGTTACCGTTGCTTATAGAAAGTGTTTCAGAGAACATTATCCATTTATCAACAGTTACATCACAAAGAAGTTCAACTGTTCCTGAAGGAGCAGCCGCTTTTATTGCTTCCTGAAGGTCGGCATATTTTACGCCATTAACTTCTGCAACATAAACTACAGGTTTATTTACTGTAGCAGTTACAGTTGCTGTATCCGCTTTAGTATATACTGCTGTTACATCGGTAAGATGGATACCACCATCACGAGGTTCGCCTGTTATAGTAACATTTGCGGTATCAGAAATTGTAAGAGTCTGACCTGCTTCAATTCTGAAACCTGCTTTTGTAATACCATCTAAGTTAACTTCGGAATTACCGCTTACTGTGTAATTACCACGGAAGAATACTCTACCATCAAGATTTTTAACAGTAACTTTAGAATTTTCAACTAAAATATCATTTCCTGTTGAAGCGTTTACGCAAATTATATCAAGGTCAAGTGCTGTTTCGTTTTCAACAACTATTTCTGACCCGTTAATAAGGTTAAGGTCTGAATTATTTCCATCAAGACCGATTAAATATGTTCCTGTAACGCCTGTTGCTATTAGTTTTACATTATCAAATGTAAGAGTCTGATTAGCAAACATCCAGAAAACTGCTGTGCTTGGTTTTACACTTTTATCAACAACAATTGTACCGTTTTTAAATGTTGTTGTTCCAAAGTAAAGGTCATCTTCTGTAAGAGTAAGAGTGTTGTCTCCTAAATCAATTACAGCTGCCTTTGTTATTGCTCTCTGGCTTATAAGAGTTGGAGTTGCATCTGAAAGAAGTGTGATTGTTTCGCCATCTTGTGCATTTGTAAATGCTTCTTCTAAAGTTTTATACTCTGTATCACCAATTTTAGCAACTGGATTTACAAGAAGTGTGTCGTCAACATAAACTTCACATCTGTCAACATCCTCACTGTCAAACAAATCTTCTACTGTGCCGTTTGTAACAGTTGAGTTAGTTACTTTAACTGTTGCATCAACACTGTTTGCAACATCGACACCCATTTTTTCATTAAATGTACATCCTTCGATTGTGGCATCCTGATAGAATCTGATATAGTTGTAGTTACCTTCGTTAAATGTGGTATTTGTCATTGTAACATGTTCTATCGTGCTGGCAAAAGATGTCCAGCCTGTTATATTACAGTTATCAATAACGATACTTCCACCGGCACTGCCGTCAAAGTGGATACCGTATGTAGAACCTGTAATTGTAGAATCTCTAAAGGTTACTGTTCCGCTTGTATAACAATTACGGAATCCGTTTCCACCTGTAACATTACAGTTCTCAATCTGTACATCTTTTGCACTTATATAGCCTCCGTTACTGCTTCCGTTATTAATATTAAGATTTTTAACAATAGCACCGTCAGCAGTAACATTGAGTTTACCTGTAACATTTTTATTATTACCATCAAATATAATTGATTTATTAACACTTATATCACCTGTAATATCTTCAAGAAGGATAATTGTGTCACCTTCTTGTGCAGTGGTCAATGCTTCACTAAGTCCGCCTGCATATACTGTAAATGTTGAGAAACCAACATTATTTGTAAATGTGATTTTTCCATCTGCAACTTTACCTACATAAATGTAGTTAACACCATTGTGTTCGTGAACAACATAAGCATTATCGCCATTTACGGCACCATCAACTGCAGGTAGAGTTATTGTAGCTGTGGAACCTTCCTTCCAGTCATCAGAATTAACCAGTGTGATATTGTAAGAGTTTTCAACTCCTTCATTGATGTAAGCATTAACTTTTACGCTATCAACACTTACCCCTTCCACTGTAGCCGGTTTAACTTCAAAACTTCCGTTTGCTCCTTCTACAAGTTCATTACCATCTGCATCTTCATATTTTACAACAGCACCTTCACCGGCATCAACTGTAAAAGCAGGTGTTGTACCTTCTTTAACTGTGATTGTGATGTCTTTTCCTTCAGGAACAACGATTGTGCCTTTGTAGGATATATTGGTCATATCAAGTTCGTCAACATAAACTGTAACTGAACCAGTTGCTTTATTGTTATCAGCAAGGGCTTCTTCAACACTGGTGTAATACAAACCGTTGTCTTTAGCAGAACTGTATTGAAGATAACTACTGAACCCCTCGTAATTTGCGGAAGAAGCCTCAAATGTTTCGCCCGCTTCAGTAACAACAGGGCCACCAACAACTAAATAACCATTGTCGTCAATGTAAGTACCAACATTGCTGTTGCCCATAGATGTACCAATCCAGAATTTAGTGTTGTTAGAGTCAGCAGTCATAAAACCAAATGATTTAAATGTACCACCTGAAATAAGTCTCGAACAGGTTGAATCGCCCTGTGAACCAACACTATAGTTAAAAGTACCGCCTGAAACAATCAGTTTGGATTTTCCACTACCATTGATAGAGCAGTTAAAAGTACCACCGCTTATATTAAGAGTAGCGCATTTTCTTGCTGCAGTACCTATGGTATATATACCTGCAGTTCCCCAACTTGATGTTGAACCGGTAAAAATACCTCCGTTAATTTTAATTATCGGACGGTCTTCGGTAGAAATACCTCCGTCTGCATACTTATAGTAAACAACGCATTTACTACCTGCGTTAATACCGCCGGGGTTGGTAGCATCTGCATTAATTGTAATAGCACTACTTTCAGCACTACCTGTACCACAGGCTTGAATTACAAACGCATTCTTACCTGAAGCTGCTGTCATAGTATATGTACCCAAGTTAAGAATGTGATGCTCAGTAGATTTAAGAGTTACCACATCTGAAAGAGTAACATCTGCAAGCAAGGTCAAAGTAGTATTATTTGTCCAATTTGCAATTGCTTCATCAATAGTTGCATATTCGGTATTGCCGACTTTTGCGACATTACCTGTCACATCAGCAAATGCAACTGTTCCCATTGAACTTAAGACCATTGCCATTACAATGAGTAATGATAAAATTCTTTTTAGTTTCATTTTTTCTTTCCTTTCTTTTTGATTTCTTTTTATCCTGAGAAAATTCCGTTTTCTCTGTCGGGCAGGAAACCTGCATGTTTTATTGCCCTGACGGGCAGGTTTATTTGCCTTGCGGCAAGTTTTATTCGTCTTGCGACGAGTGGTATTGCCCTGACGGGCAGTTTTATTTGCCTTGCGGCAAGTTTTATTGCTTACGCAGTTTTATTGTCCTTCGGACAGTTTTATTGACTGCGTCAGTTTTACAATTTTGAAATCGAAGATTTCCCATTAATTCCAAAAATTCTGCAAGGAATTTTTACCGAAATTATTCATTATTCATCATTCATTATTCATTAGCGGAACGACACTCAGGTCGTTCCCTACAATTTTGCACTAAAATCTTTTCTGCATACTGCTTAATATATTATAAAGCGTGTTCATCTGCATCTGCGCAACCTTATAATCATCCCAGACAACATAGTCAAGCATTACGGATATAATCATAAATACAATTGGTGTAAGTTCTTCTATTGATATACGAAGGACGTTGGAAAGTCTTTCTATGTACTTTTCGTAACGGATGTTCAAAGTTTCTGCCATTTTTCTCATATTTTGCCCGTAAACAGGACTTGTTGCAATCTGGTAAACTGCGCGAAGTTCCGGTTGACGAGTCTTGACAATCCCTAAGAATGAGTCAAAAAACACCTTAAGTTCGCCTATCGTTGAGAGCGCATATGAGAACAAATCGTCTGCAACTTTATTTAAACCATATGTTCCAACACTTATAATTACTCCCTCTTTGGATTTAAATCTATAATATAGGCTGCCGGTTGACATCTCTGTATCCTTACATATATCACGTATTGATGTGTTCTCAAGTCCGTTTTGACAAACGAACTCAAAAATCTCTTTTATAAATTGTTCAGTTGTTTTTTTCATATTTCTCCTTACTTTAAATCACTCGTTCTATTCCCTTTAAAAACACAAGTACGACATAATTTACATTATGT
>SVKJ01000007.1:74226-88639 GCA_015068525.1 Oscillospiraceae bacterium
ACATAATTTACATTATGTTGCGTTACTTTGTAACGCAGCGATATAAATTCCAGACAGAATTTGCGATATATCGCATTTGATAAGCAAATATATCGCACGAGTGTAAACGAGTATATCGCTGAACTTCCAAAATCTTATCTTTTTTCATATAAACTAAAAAAGCAGAGATTTTTTCCTCCCTGCTCTGATTTCCTATGCTTTTTTCTCACTACAAATAAGCCAATCTTTATGCAAATTGTAAAAATTGGCTATCGCAATGTGCAGATTATTTATAACAAATATAAAAAAGGAGTTTTTGCCTTTAATTTTATTGACAAAACTCCCTTTTTTATGTTATAATGAATCAACTAAAGAATTAATATTGATTTATGTACGACATAATGTAAATTATGTTGTATTTTTTTGTCCATTAGCATATAAGTAATCCTAATCGCTGGATTTGGTTTCTGTGAATTTCGCCCGGCTCCATAGTATAAATTCTGGTTGTATTAACACTTGTATGACCTAATATATCTGCAAGTCTTACAATATCTCTTTCTACTGTATAGTATGTCCTTGCAAAAAGATGCCTTAAATTATGAGGAAATACTTTGTCTTTTTGTACGTTTGCATCTTCGCAAAGTTTTTTCATATCTAACCATATATTTGAACGGTTAAGAGGTTTCCCGCCTTTTGTTACAAATACTGATCCATCTTTTATATTATTCTTCTTTATATATTTAAGAAGAATATGGCAAAGTTTATCGGGGATTAACACAATTCTTGTTTTACCTTTAAGGTTTATAACTGCTCTTTTTAGATAAACTGCTTTTACGGTTATAAATTTAAGTTCAGAAACTCGTATCCCTGTTGAGCAAATAGTCTGCATAAGAAGATACAGCCTTTCATTTTTCTTATTCTTTGCAGCAGCTAAAAGACGCCTGTATTCATCTTTTGTAAGTTCCTTATCTTCTTTAGAAAAAATCTGTTTTTGAATTTTAAGTGATTTAATTTTTAAGTCGTATTTCTTTTTCCATATAAAAAATGTGTTAAGCGACGAAATAATCGAATTAACACTTGCAGGTGCATACTTTTTAATAAGTAGGTTTTTATACTCCAAAAGCAGTTTTTTTGTCACGCCCTTTTTTCCTAACCAATTTGACAAATTAGTTATATCCCTTACATATTTTTCAATGGTTAAGTCTGATTTCTCCTCAAAAGTAAGAAAATTTTTGAATTTTAAAATATTTTTTTCATTAATATGCATAAAATCATCTCCTATACATATTATTCTACAACGACTTAGAAAATATTTAAAGAGATTTTAGAACATTGTGTTCTAAAATCTCTTTAAAAATTAAATTATCCGCCGAAAATTCTTCGGCGGATACAATCTATATATTATTTACTTCGTTTCAATCAAACCATAATCTCCGTCTTTTCTTTTATATACTATATCGGTAAGTCCTGATTCTGCATTCTTAAACACATAGAATTGATGGTTTAAAAGATTCATCTGCAAAATCGCTTCTTCTACAAACATCGGTTTAACGGAAATCGTTTTGGTTTTTATAATATTGAAATCTTCTTCGGAGTACTCATCCTGAAAATCATAAGGCTCCCAGTCAATCTCTTCAATTTTCTTTCCTTTAAATCTTTTTTCAAGTTTGGTTTTATATTTTCTGATTTGTTTTTTTAGATTTTCAATACATTCATCAAAAGATTCGTACATATCTCTTGTGGTCTGCTCCACTCTGAATATAGTATCTTTTAAATAAATGGTTATTTCAACAATTTCTCTTTCTTTTTCCTTAATCAAAACAACCTGAGCCTCTGCCGAGTCATCGAAAAAATTATTAAATCTGGAAAGTTTCTTTTCCATTTTTTCTTTCATTTTTTCTGTTGCTTTATATTTTTTTTCGATTATTCTGATTTTCATAATTTAAGTCCTCCAAGTTATTTAATTGTTTTCAACTTGAAGGTAACATCTTTTAAATTTTTTATTTACTAAAAAACAAAGTGCCACCATTCAAGTTGTAATGCTGATTTTCAACTTCCGTTCTCAATGGTAACACCTCTTTTCTTTTTATTCTATTTAAAGATTTCGACAAGGTTTTAAAAAATCCTTTTTTATTTTTTAAAATTTTTTTATTCTCCGAATAATTCTATATTTCTTTTCCTTGTTTCTTTTCTCTTTAGTGCTCTTTCCTCTTTATAATTTGGGTTTTTAGTTATTTGTTCTTTTACTTCAGACTTCATTTCCCCGATAGTTTTTCCTTCAAGGCTATAATTTTCAGGTGTTTTATCATTATCTATTTTCCCAGTTTCCTTATCAAATGACCATTTCCCCTGAATCATTCCTGTAGAAAGGAAATAGTTTTCGCCTGTATTCATTATTCCATCGTCACGGGATAAAAACATCAGCACACTTTCCCCCTCGTAAAAGTCGGGAAATCCATCGGATATGTACTTGGTTCTTGTCTTCTTGTCATAGCCCTTATCTACTCTTACAACTGCAATATCAGAGTCATATTCACCAAAGATTTTTTCATCAATTTTTATTTCTATATCGGTTTGAAGAACAGTTACCCAGCCATCTTTATCATTACCTAAATGTCGCCATTTGCTTTCGTTTATTTTTGTAACAGTACCCGTTATAATAAGGTCGGAGTTTAAAATAAGTTCTTCCTGTGTTAAATGAGCAATCGAGCCACTTATAACTACTTCTTTTACAGGGCGGTTATTATATATAATAATTCCTGTTATTCCCAAGCATAAAACAACTATAATTAAAACCCTTAATTTCTTTTTCATATTTTTTCCTTGTTTACAACCAATTTTTTTCAACAGTTTCTTTTAAGGCTGTAAAAATGTGCATATATTGCGCTTTGGTTTCCTTTACAATTCCAAGTGCAATATCTTCATTGTATGAATGAGCAACATTGTTCCTTGCAAAAAGAGCATTTATCCAAACCTCTTCATTATCTATCAAGCCTGCCTGATATGCAGTTTTTAAAATAAGTTTCGGAGAGCCTGTGCTGCTTTGTTCATATCCGTGATTTTCTAATATTTCTTTCATCATTTTCCAAGATTGTTCAAAGGTTATTTCAAAAAGTCCTACAAGTCCTGTTAATGTAACCGTGTTATAAGGTGGTTCTAAATTTATTACCTCTTTTAAATTATTATACGCACGGCAGAAATTTTCATATTTTTTCATATATTATAACCCCCTCTTTTTCTATGGAATCCTTTAATTCTTCGCTGACAGGTTTATTCATATCCACAATATCAAATTTTAGAAGTGTCGGGCATTTTTCTTCAATTTCCAGTGCAAATTTTTCACACATGTTTCCTACTGCTGCAATATCAATATCGCTTTTTTCTTTATGATCGCCTCTTGCCCTTGATCCAAAAAGTATTATTTTTTCTATTCCACACTCAGTACCAATATTTATTATAGAATCAAGCACTTCTTTTTTTATATGGACTTTATTATGCATACTTTTGACCTCCCTTGTTTAATGAGAAATTAGGAGTTAGGAATTAGGAATGGTGGAAGACAAAATCATGCTATACAGCGATTTTGTCCTTTCTTAATATCATTCCCCATACCCATTGATATAATTTTATTGGTATGTTTCGGGAGGAGCAAGTTTTCCACCTCACCACCGCCTATGGCGGAGCCTCTCCTCAAGGAGAAGCCTTTCCTCCCCTACAATTTGGAATCGAAGATTTCTAAGTTAATTCCAAAAATTGCATAGCAATTTTTACCTTCATTCCTCATTCCTAAATCCTAATTCCTAATTGAACAAAATTCCCATCAATTAATGTTATTTATATTGTTACGTTTCGGTTCGTCGAGGACGCCGAACCCTACAGTTATAGACTTTTTTCCTTCCTCACAAATGAGCCTATCGGAATTTTTGTATCACACGGAATTCTTACTCTCATTTTAGGGTGAGGTGCAACGTCTATTTCCTCGTTGTCTTCATTTATAATTTTTGTTGCTTTTATTTTTAAAAATGGAGATGAAGGCATTAAAATTTCAAGTTCGTCATCTTTAAAAAATCTGTTTCTTTGCTCTATGACAACTTCTTTGGTGTCAGAAAGATAATCAACAACAGTACCGACAAGTTCATAATTTCTTACATAGGAATTTGTTGTATAAACTTGTGCAGAACTGTCAGGCTTTCCGAAATAAAAGCCTTCGGTGTACTTTCTGTGACTTATTTTTTTAAGTTCTTCTTTTAAATCTTTATTAAATGGCTTACCCAAAAAATAATCGTCTATGGCATCTCTGTATGCTTTTACAACAGTTGCAACATAGTATTCGCTTTTAACTCTTCCCTCTATTTTAAAACTTGTAACTCCCGCTTCTATCAGTTTATCAATATGTTCTATCATACATATATCTTTTGAGTTGAAAATAAATGTTCCCCTGTCATCCTCGTAAACAGGCATATATTCTCCGGGCCTTTTTTCTTCCATTAAGTGATATTTCCATCTGCACGATTGAGCACAGTCGCCCTCGTTGGAATTTCTGCCTGTCATATAATTCGAGAGTAAGCATCTTCCCGAATAGGATATACACATTGCCCCATGCACAAAACATTCAATTTCCAAATCGGGATTATTTTTTCTTATTTCTTTTATTTCCGCTAAAGAAAGTTCACGTGCTAAAACAACTCTTTTTGCGCCTAAATTTTCTTTATAGAATTTAACAGTTTCAAAATTTGTGATACTTGCCTGAGTGCTTACATGTAAATTAAGTTTCGGTGCATAAGTTTTAATGGTATTCATAATGCCAAGATCGGCAACTATAACACCGTCAACCTCTAATTCTTCAAGTTCTTTTAAATAACTTTTAAGATTTTCAAAGTCTTTATTATGAGCAATAATGTTTATGGCAACATAAACTTTTTTTCCCCTATTATGCGCATAAGATATTCCCTCTTTCATATCAGAATATGAAAAATTATCCGATGCAACTCTTAAGGAAAATGCTTTACCGCCTATGTAAACAGCATCAGCACCATAATCAATCGCAGTTTTTAGTTTTATTAAATCGCCCGCAGGCGCAAGTAATTCAGGTTTTTTCATAATTTTAACATTCCCTCCAATGTAATGAATAATGAATAATTGTGGTATAAATTTAATTCCAAAAATTCCGCAAGGAATTTTTTCCGTTCGTAACATCAATTCAAACATCACGCGGTCAAGCCACCTTCGTTTTCATTGTGTTACAGCACAGCCCTTGCGTGCTCCCTTCATCACCCATTAAGGGTGCGGTCGCTACTCGGTTCATTACCTATTCACTCTTCACTATTAGTTATTACCTATTTAATTCGTAATTTCAATTGCGAATTAAATTTTTATGCTTATTGCTACTCCGTCACCCATTGGGATAAATGATGTATCAAAGTCTTTATCTTCCGACAGCATTTTATTATAATCCATAAGGTCGTTCACAATGCTTCTTTTATTTTTTTGAACAATATCGCAATTTGCAACCATTCCTTTAAAAAGAATATTGTCACTCATTAACACTCCGCCCGTTTTTAAAAGTTTTTTTACAGGCTCGTAGTATTCGGTGTACTGACCTTTTGCGGCATCAAGAAATATAAAGTCATAAGTTGTTTCCAAGTAGGGAAGAACATTTCTTGCATCGTCTAAAATCAAGTTAATTCGGTCAGAATATCCTGCTTTTTTTATATTTTTATATGCTAAATCAAACATATTATCATCAATTTCAATTGATGTAATGGTTGCATCTTTTACAATATTTGCAAAAGTTATTGCAGAATAGCCTATTGCCGTTCCCACCTCAAGAATTTTTTTGGGTTTTAAAATTTTTAAGAAAATTTCCAAAAAGCGTCTTGTATCTTTAGTTATAATAGGAACATGGTTGTAATAGGCAAAAATCTCCAGTTTCTGCATAAACTGACTTGTTTTCGGAGTCAGTTCTTCAATATATTTTTTTATGAAATCGTAGTTTATAAGATTTTCCATTTTTACTCCTAATCAAATTCGATTTTTACTTTACATATTTGTTTTTAAGCCTTTCATGCTCCGCTGCAGTTTTTGAGAAATATAATTTGCCGTCTTTATCATTTAAAAAGTAAAGGTAATCAGTTTTATTAGGGTTAAGGGCAGCATCTATTGCAAGTTCGCCAGGAGAAGAGATAGGGCCAAAGGGAAGTCCTGGATATTTGTAAGTATTATACGGCGAATCAATTTTTGTATCAGCAATTGAAAGCACGCTTTTTCTTTCTTTTAAAACATACTGAACGGTTGCACAAGACTGAAGATAACTTAAATAATCATTTCTTTCAAGCCTGTTATGAAAAACCGATGAAACGTTATAAAAATCCGTTTTCGTCCTTGCTTCACGCTCGATAATTGATGCTAAAGTCACGATTTCATACACTGAATAGTCAGTTTTTATATTCTCATACTTTGCATAAACTTCTTCAAATCTTTTAAGCATTGTTTCAATAACTAAAACTTCGTCAGTTCCGTCTTTTAAAAATATATAAGTATCAGGGAATAAAAACCCCTCTAACCTGTTTTCTTTGCCCTTTATTTCGCTTATATATTTAAAATTAAAATCATAAGTATTGGCTGTTTTAATAAATTTTTCTTCGTCACATATCCCCTTAGCGTCTAAAAGTCTTGCAATTTCTCTTAATTCATACCCTTCGGGAATAGTAACTGTAACAGTTTTATGAGTTGATTCATTAATTAATATATTCATTACCTGATTATAATTTAATCTTCCCCTTAATGTAAAATCGCCCGCAGGAATTTTATTTATTTTATCGCTGTAAAAAAGGCGGGTATATACTTTAAATAAAAAAGTAGAGGAAATTATATCATTTTCTTTAAGCCTTAAAGTAATCTCAGAAAAAGTTTCGCCCTCATAAACTGTAAATTCTTTGGTTTTGCTGCTTGTAAAAAATCCGCTCCATTCAATAAACGGATAGATAAGTATTAAAAGGACAACCGATATAATTATGATAACTTTTGTCATTCTTCCTATTTCCATAAATCAGAACCTCCAAGATAGATAAAAAGCATAAGAAGTATGTAAAATGAGGGTGATGTATAAAGTTTTTTAAATGCCAGTTTCATATTATTTTCCCTTATATCATGTTCAATAATCTTTATACTGCTTTCCTCATTTATAGGAATAACATTTTCAATAACAGTTTCATACTTTGCCTGGTCGTGATAGGGCATATAAACCGCCTTTTGTTTAAAGAGTGAAATAAGATATATAATAAGGGGTACCGATACAATAAAAAGAACAGGCAAAGAATCTATATAAAAATTATTTGCTATTTCGAAATTTGCTATATAACTTGATAAAACAGATGTAAAGTTTATCATAAAATGCGCAATCATAGTATATACCATACGGTTAGTAAGACTTATTATGTATCCGAGTATCAAACCTAATATGAAAGTCGCAAAAAAGTTGGTAAAATCAAAATGCATTATCCCGAACAAAAGTGCTGAAAAAATAATTGCAGACCTTTTCCCGAATTGTCTGAAATAATTAAATACAATTCCCCGAAACATTACCTCTTCAAAAATTGCAGGAAGAAGACACATTACAAATACTGCAAATAAGAACTTTGAAAAACTATCAACCTGAGGTATGTTTTTTGTAATATCCGCCCCTAAATAATCCATTAAAATTCTTACGGGAAGATTTGCTAAAATACCCACATATTGCGAGCATACACCAATCAGAGCAGATATTAAAAATAAAATATCAGGCTTGACGGAAGAAAAGCAGTCGGTAAAATACCCTTTTTTCTCGTCCTTTAAATAAAGATATGAGGGTAAAAAAACCGATACAAAAGTAAGAAGCATAAGCTGGGTATAATAAACAAACGGAATTGTCGATACACCGGGAAATAATAATTTCATTAAAAAACCAAAAAGAAGTTGTAAGATAATTGATACCATAAGTATAAAACATACGTTCATATTCTTATTTCCTCCTTTTTTGTTATAATTTTATTTAACTTAACATCAAATTCGTCATAAGGAACTTTTTCAAATAAAAGTTCATCGTGGCAAATTCCTAAAGAAAATGTCCTATGAGTTTTTAAAAAACGGTCATAATACCCTTTACCGTAGCCTACCCTGTATCCCTCTTTTGAGAAAGCAACACCCGGAACTATTGTTAAATCAATATCCCCGCTATATTCGGTATGGTTTTTAGGCTCATATATATTATACATGCCAATCTCTAAATCATCCATACTGTTAATTTTAACAGCAATCATTTTGCCGAACTTATCAACACAATAAGGTACAAGCACCGTCTTTTCCTTTAGTGCCTCTTTAATTAAATCAATTGTTGAAATTTCGCTTTTGTTAGAAACATATATAAAAACAGTTTTACATTCTTTGTATTCTTTGAGATTTAATATCTTTTTAGTTAAATCTAAAGGCTTTAATTTATTTCTTTTTTCCAAACACTCTTTACGGAACTTAGTTTTCATTTTCTAATAAAATATTGCTTCCATTATCTTTTTGGAAGCCTCTTCCCCTTTAAAATATTTTACTATCTCATATCCAAACAAGAAACTTGCGCCCATACCTTTTGCTGTTATAATATTACCATCTGTTGCAACCTTTTTATCCACTACGTTTGCACCTTTTAAGTGACTTTCAAAACCTGGAAAACATGTTGCATCTTTCCCTTTTAAATATCCTCTCTCGCCTAATATATAAGGTGCAGCACAAATTGCTGATAAAAGTTTTTTCTCTTTATATGCATATTCTAAAAGTTCTTTTGTTTTATCACAGGAAAAAAGATTGTCACTTCCAGGCTGACCTCCGGGGAGAATAACACCTGAGAGGTTATCGGTTTCAATTTCGGAAAATAAAATATCAACGCCTACTTTAACTCCATGCGTTCCTGTAACCATTTCCTTATCGGACACTGTTTTGATTTCAATATCCGCTCTTTTAATAAAATCTAAAGTTGCTATTGCCTCAGTTTCTTCAAAACCATCTTTTAATATCATATATAACATTTTATCACCTAATTCAACATAAGATTTATATATTTATTTTCAATACTTTCAATATCAATATCGGTTATACACACCGAAAAAGGTGTCTGCCCCCATTTTTTATATAAAATTCCCTCTTTTAAGTTTTTTAAATTAAGTATTCCTTTTAAAATTTCTTTTGCCCTATTGTAAGAAAAGGAATATTCTATAAGATGCAAAACATCATTATCAATATAGTAAAAAACATATCCGTCATCAAAAATCATTACATTTTTATAGCAATCATAAATTGCATTAAAAAACTTTTCATCTCTTTTTATATAAAGATTGTTTTTAGAATTTTCATAGAAATTTTTTACTTTAAGATAGTTAAATTCACCGCTGAAACTTTCCAGTTTTTTCTTTTTATCAACTATAACTTTTTCTTTATCAAGGCAGGTAAAAACCCTGAATCCCGACTCTTTGTAAAAATCAAATAAAGACTCATTTGCCGGAATAAGATAAATAATATCTACATTTTTAATATTTTCTTTAGCGTATTCTATAAGTTTTTTGGCGTATCCTTTTTTTCTATATTCACTTAAAGTCGCAATCCCGCAAAAATATGCACCTTTATATATTTTTTCGTCTATAAAAATATCGGTGTATTCAACATATAAAGTCGATATAATTTTCCCGTTATCTCTTATAACAAAAGTGTTTCCCTCTTTAAATTTATAGGAAAAGAAAAGGTCTATATAACTGTCATCATCTTTAAAAATATCTTTCCACATTTTCTTTAAATAAGTAATGTCACTTATTCTTCCTGTATCAAACAAGACTTGCCCCATACATTTCGAGCATAAAACAAGGTCTGTAAGAAAGTTTTGCTTTTCTTAATCCCTCGTCGCCCATATCTTCCTCTCTGTTTATATATTTTAATTTCAGAAGTTCATGATTTGAAAATTCATAAAATATAGTCTGGAAAGCACCGCGATAAATTGTATCTGCTTTTTCAAAATGAATAATTGCCATATCGGAATTATACTTTTCACAAAGTGTAAAAGCAACAATTTTTCCATCCACCCTTAATGCTCCGCCAATTAAAGACAGTTTGTCCATATTTTTAAGAGCAAGCCTGCAGGCACATGCTTCGGCCTTAACAGATGCATCGTTACAGTCCTTATTTTCACACCATATATCAAGAAGTTCTATACATTCTTTGCTAATATTTTCGTCAATTTTTTCATAGGTATAGGAATACTCTTTTTTAAAACGGTTAACAAAATTCTTCTTTGAATGAAATTTCTTGCCAGGCAAAGTTGCCATCTCAAGTGCATTATAAATGTAATTGTCACTGTCTGCATTATGTGAAAAATTAAACTTGTCGGGATATATTTTTTTAATTATTTCAACCTGATTTTTTGTCAGGTTTGATACTAAAACATCTCCTTTAAGGAGCAATGCGTCAAGTACCTTTTTCGTGGTTTTTTCATCAGTTTCAGGCAAAAGATAATATTCCTTTTTGTCCTTGTAACTGTCAAATTTAATAACAATATCCCCGTCAATTTGTGCAAATCTGAAGTTTACCTGAGCCTGCCATGTAAACAGACTTACAAAACTTAAATAACTTGAGAATTGCGGATATTTATTATAATATTTATCAAAAATTTCTTTATCGCTTAATTCTACTTTTTTAAATTCCATCGGCAATTTGTCTGATTTCCTCCTGAATATCTTCTATTGACCTTAACTTTCCGTCTTTAACACATAATACAATCTTAAATCCGTAATTTTCTGCAACAAATCTTGCATTTTCGTAGGTTTTTTCAAGGTAGTCCTTGTCCCTTTCGTGAATGTCCTTCTCAGCCTCGCCTGAAAATTTATTAAGCCTTTCTTTCATAAGAGCAGCACTTATTTTCGGCGGTACATCAAGAAAAATTTTAACCGATGGCTTTGGCAGTCCGTACAGTCCGTATTCAAAATCCGAAAGCCAGTCTATAAACTTTTCCTTGTCCTCTTTATTTTCAAATTTAGATGCCTGATGAATCATATTTGCAGTAACATATCTGTCCGCAATAATGGTAAAGCCATCTTTATAACATTTTTCCCACTTTGTTTTATATGATGCGTACCTGTCCGCTGCAAAAAAAGTTGAAGCAATATACGGGCTTACATCATCTGCATTTTCTCCGAATTTCCCCTCAAGATACATTTTGCAAAGCGAGGAAGACTCGCTTTCGTAATCGGGGAATTCAACCTTTATTACTTTATCATTTTTTTCTTTTAAATATTCATATAAAAGCGCCGTCTGGGTTGCTTTTCCTGAAGCATCAACACCCTCTATAACAATAAGTTTTCCCATTATTATAACCTTTCCTTTTAATTTTAATGAATAGTGAATAATGAACTTCTTTCAAATTCGAAATGCAAAGTGCGAAGTGCGAAATGAAAGAACGCAAAATTATGCTATACAGCAATTTTGCGAATAATTAAATTTTAAAATTTTTCTTACCGTCAATCTTGTTTTTTGTTATAGTTCGGTTCGGCAAGTACACCTACAATAATTTTGCATTTGTATTCTCAACGGCAGGAGCAATGCAAATGCCGTATGGCATATTTGCATTACATTCATTTCGAATTTCGCATTTCGAATTTCGCATTCTCATTTTGCGGTCTGGAGGTTTTTAACATCTCCTATCCCTTATAAAATTTCATCATTTCCTGTTTCTTTCCGCAACTTTTTGCACCCTCAGGGCAAGGTCCGCTCACACATTTAGGACCGCAGTCTTTAAATACTGTAGGTGCAACCTCTTTAACAAGTCTTAACATCTCGTCAGCAAGTGCCTTTATTTCCCATTGTGCTCTGGTGCAACACCTATGGTTAAAGAAATTAAATAAACTTCTTGCATTAAATGTTGCAATAATTTTTGTTTCACAGGAATTGGGAAGAACAAACCTTGCGTCTTCAATAGCAGTTTTTTCTGCTGTTTGTTTTGCCTTTTTTTCATCAAGACCTTCGCTAATTAATCGGTCATAGTGTTCTTTAAAAAGAATTTCAGTAAGTTTGTCATAAGTTTTCTGGTCGTCTTCCATTGCTTTTATGTATATTTCTTTTGCTTCCTTATTGTTTTCAATATACGGAGGAACAACATACGAAAAAGCACCCTCTTTAACATATCTTTGAGATTTTACCGAGTAAGAAGCAATTCTGTGCCTTGTAATCTGGGCAAGAAGACTTCTTGAAACTCCTTCAATCCCGAATGTAAAACTCATATGCTCAAAAGGACTTTCATGATTCATTGAAGAAAGCCTTTCTAAAAATGAAGCGGTATTCTCATCGTCAAGGTTATCAAAAATATCTTCAATTCCTGACGGAGAATAACATAATTTTGCCGCCGCGGCAACCACTTTTTCACAATCCTTTGTGTAACTTAATAATTTAACGTTAAGCATTTTTATTCGCCCTTTCTTCTTTTAATTGTTATTGTAGGGACAGATGCTCACATCTGTCCGTTTCGGGTCGTCGAGGACGCCGACCCCTGCTATCCTGTAACAATTTAATCTTTGCTCTTCGCCTTTGTCATTCTAAGACGTAGCCTAAGAATCTCTTGCCTGTTTTTTAGAAGAGATCCTTCGCTTCTCTCAGGATGACAAAACAGATTAATTGAAATGTTTGTAAAATTCTAAATGTAACAAAGTACTACATTTTTATTTTCGTGACGTTTTAAAAACTTCAAATGCAAATTTCGGAAGTGCCAACATTCTTTTAAATCTTGAAGGATTTTTTAAAAGCCTGTATAACCATTCAATATTTAATTTAATGAAAATCTGAGGTGCTCTTTTTGCCTCTTTGGCAAATACATCAAGGCTTCCTCCAATACCCATTAAAACTTTTGCGTTAAGCTTATCTTTATTTTCATAAATCCATTTTTCCTGCTTAGGAGCGCCTAAACACACAAACACAAAATCAGGACTTGCATTATTAATATTTTCAATTATTTTATCCGAAGAGTCAAAATATCCATTTTCAACTCCGCATATATAAATATCAGGATAATCTTTTAATATTTCTTCCTTTGCCTTTTTGGCTACTCCCTCTTTTCCTCCGAACAAGAAAAGTTTTAATTTTTTCTCATTCATAACGGGAAGAAGACTTTTTGCAAGGTCAAATCCTGCAACTCTCTCACAAACAGGATTTTTAAGTATTTTAGATGCGTAAACAACACCTATCCCGTCAGCAGTATTAAGGTCAGAACTGTTAAGAATTTTTTTAAATTCCTCATCATCTTTTGCAAGATATATTATCTCGGAATTAGGTGTAAAAACAGATGCGGGACTGCCTTTTTCAAGAAGTGAAACTACCTTTGAAACTGCACTCTTTAAATCCACTTTATCAATTCTTACGCCTAAAATATTTACATTTTCCATTTATACCGCCTCCCGCTTTTTATATCGTATTCTTTATAAAATCAGTGAACGATGTAGTCAATGTACCACTGACTACAAATGAATAATTAATAATGAATGATGAATAATTTCGGTTGAAAATCGCCAAATGCGATTTTCCTCATTAATTTTTCATTATTCAATATTCATCAGCGTAGCGACTTCATTATTCATTACGTTTTGTACATTGTATAAAACGACTGAACGATTTAGATGCTGGTCATTCTTGTGAAGTTTTGAACAAGAGTTCAAAGTGAAGTTACTTACGCAGTGAAGTTTTTGATACTCAAAAGTGAAGTTAAGTTTGCCACTCTGCCGCAAAGCGGAACTTCACTTACATAGTAAACTTCACTATAAAAGATGGCTTCACTTGCCCGTCAGGGCAAACTTAGTTGATTTCATTTTTAATGAAATCATTATAGCACAAAAATCAGTAATATACAATAAAAAGATAAAAAACTCTTGTATAATTGGAAAAATAATTGTATAATAATGTTAATATCATTATATGGAGGACGATAATATGCAAGAATTTTTACCAATTATAGTTATGCTCGCTTTCTGGGGACTTATTTTCTATTTCCTTTTAATAAGACCGCAGAAAAAGAAAGACAAACAGTTTAAAGATATGCTTGCTTCAATGGAAATCGGCGATAAAATTATTACTATCGGCGGATTTTACGGAAAAGTTACCAAAATCAAAGACGATAAAATCGAATTTGAATGTGGTCAGGGCGAAAAGCAAACTGTTATGTACCTTTACAAATGGGGTATAAAAGAAGTCTTAAAGAAAGAAAAAGCGTAAAAAACTAAAGGAGATGTTTAAAAAAGTAACTTTTTAAACATCTCCTTTTTTGAGGATAGGTAAAATTTTTTACCATTCCCTTCCTTTTATTAGTATCAATTACTCCTCAGTCTCGCATCCTAAAGTAAGTTCTGCCAACTCCTGCAGCTTGTCTTTTAAAATCTGTTTA